>NZ_JBHYXN010000051.1:0-54992 GCF_042752335.1 Streptomyces sp. NPDC059355
GCGAGGGCGCTCCGGTCGGCAAGTCGAAGGAGCGCGACGAGCCGTTCCTGAAGGCGATGAAGCCGCAGGCGCACGTCCGCCTCGCGCACCCGGACACCAACAGCGGTGCCACGATCCTGCGCCGCGGCTACTCCTTCACCGACGGATCGGACGGGCTGGGCCGCCTCGACGCGGGCCTGTTCTTCCTCGCCTACCAGCGCGACGTCCGCAAGGGCTTCATCCCGATCCAGCGCAACCTCTCCAAGAACGACGGGCTCAACGAGTACATCCAGCACGTGAGCTCGGCCCTCTTCGCCATCCCGCCGGGCGTCCGCGACAAGGACGACTGGTGGGGCCGGGCGCTGTTCGCGTAGTTCCGCGGACTCGAAAGGAACCGACGTGTTCAGCAACTATCTGATCGGCCTGCGCGAGGGGCTGGAGGCCAGCCTGGTCGTCTGCATCCTCATCGCGTACCTGGTGAAGACCGGGAACAAGGACAAGCTGGGTCCGCTGTGGCTCGGCGTCGGCCTCGCGGCCGCGCTCAGCCTGGCCTTCGGCGCGGGGCTCGAGTTCGGCACCTCGGAGCTGACCTTCCAGGCGCAGGAGGCGATCGGCGGCAGCCTGTCGATCGTCTCGGTGGGCCTGGTGACGTGGATGGTCTTCTGGATGAAGCGCACCGCGCGGCACATGAAGGCCGAGCTGCAGGACAAGCTCGACACGGCCCTCGCGATGGGCACGGGCGCCCTGGTGACCACGGCGTTCCTGGCCGTCGGCCGGGAGGGCCTGGAGACCTCGCTGTTCGTGTGGCGATCGGTGCACGCGGCCGGTGACGGCGCGGGTCCGCTGGTGGGCGTGCTGCTCGGCATCGGCTCGTCGATCCTGCTGGGCTGGCTGTTCTACCGCGGCGCGCTGAAGATCAACCTGTCCAAGTTCTTCACGTGGACCGGCGGCATGCTGGTCGTGGTCGCCGCGGGCGTGCTCGCGTACGGGGTGCACGACCTGCAGGAGGCCGAGTTCCTGCCGGGCCTGATGAACAAGGCCTTCGACATCACCACGGCCGTCCCGCCGGACAGCTGGTACGGGACCCTGCTGAAGGGCACGTTCAACTTCCAGCCGGACCCGACCTGGCTCCAGGTCGGCGTGTGGGTGGCCTACCTGGTCCCCACGCTGCTGCTGTTCTTCGGGGTGTTCGCCCGCACGAAGGCGCCGGCGCCGGCCGCGCCCGCGCGGACCGGGAGCGGCTCGTAGGGCTGCGGCTCGCACGGCATGCGGAAGGGGCCCGGATCATCTCGATCCGGGCCCCTTCCGCACGTCCGGGTCCGGGTCACCACAGCCGGTCGACGAGTCCCGGGTACAGGGCGATCCGCGCACCCGCGAACGCGGCGGCCTCGGTGTCCGCTCCGGGGAAGTCGGCCAGGACCTCCTTGGCGAACCCGGGCGCGTCCGTGGCCAGCGGCTGCCCGGGCGTCCCGCCGAGCAGTACGGTCCCGGGCAGCCGGGTGAAGCCGGCCGCCTCGTAGAAGGGGACGAGCGGCCGGTCGCAGCTGAACAGGACGAGGTCCACGGCCGGATCGGCGGCCAGGGCCGTACGGGCCGCGGCCACCAGCCGCCCGCCGTACCCGCGCCCCCGCGCGGTGTCCCGGGTCACCACGGCGCTGAGCCCGGCGGCCCGGTACGTCCGCCCGCCGTGCCGGACCGGCTTGAACAGCAGCGCGAGGGAGGCGGCCACCGTGCCCCCCTCGTCCACGAGCACCATCACCCGCGGGGCCAGCGCCGGGTCGTGCCCGGGCCTGGCGCCGGGCCAGGCCTGTGCCTCCAGGTCTGCGACCTGCGCCGCGAGATCCGGCGGCAGCTCGGCTTCCGCGTACGTCCGCACCCTCATCCGATGCGGACCGCGCTGCCGCCCACCCGGATCCGGGCATCGCCCGGGCGCAGTTCCACCGTCAGGACTCCCGGGCGTCCCATGTCGTGGCCCTGGTGGAGGGTGAGGACGGCGTCCGCCGGGGCCAGGCCGAGCTCGCGCGCGTACGCGCCGAAGGCGGCCGCGGCGGCTCCGGTCGCGGGGTCCTCGACGACGCCGCCGACCGGGAAGGGGTCGCGTACGTCGAACAGCGCCGGGCCCGTGCGGTGCACCAGCTGGACCGTGGTCAGGTCCAGGCGCCGCATCAGCGCCTCCAGCCGGGGGAAGTCGTACGCGAGGTCCGCGAGACGTGCCCGGGTGGCGGCGCCGAGCACCAGGTGGCGGGCTCCGGCGTAGGCGATCCGGGGCGGGATGCCCGGGTCCAGATCGGCCTCCGGCCAGTCCAGCGCGGCCAGCGCCTCGGCGAGGTCGGCCGGGGCGACGTCCTCGACGTACGGCTCGACGCTGGTCAGGACGGCCCGCAGGCCCCCGTCCGCCGCGGTGACCGAGACGGGCACGGTGCCGGCCGGGGTCGCGAACACCAGCTCGCCCGGACCGATCCGCTCCGCCAGCGCCACGGCGGTGGCCACGGTGGCGTGCCCGCAGAAGGGCACCTCCGCCTTGGGGCTGAAGTACCGCACGGTGAAGGACCTGCCCTCCGCACCGCCGTGGCCCTCGGGCGGGGCGGTCAGGAAGGCCGTCTCGCTGTAGCCCAGATCGGCGGCGATCCGGAGCATGCCGGCCTCGTCCAGTCCGCTCGCGTCGAGCACGACCCCGGCGGGGTTGCCCCCGGCCGGGTCGTCCGAGAAGGCGGTGTAACGCAGCACCTCAGTCATGATCGTCCCAACTCCCGGCCCGGCGCCCGCATTCCCGACCGGACCCGTCCGGCCCCGACCGGCCCCGTCAAGGGGATCAGCCGCGCCCGATGTACGGCATCGCCGTCGCCATCACCGTCGCGAACTGCACGTTCGCCTCCAGCGGCAGCTCCGCCATGTGCAGCACGGTGCGCGCCACGTCCGCGGCGTCCATCACCGGCTCCACCGCCAGTTGCCCGTTCGCCTGGAGGATCCCGGTCTGCATCCGCTCGGTCATCTCGGTGGCCGCGTTGCCGATGTCGATCTGCCCGCAGGCGATCCGGTACGGCCGCCCGTCCAGCGAGAGGGACTTCGTCAGGCCCGTCATCGCGTGCTTGGTCGCGGTGTAGGCGATCGAGTTCGGCCGCGGCACGTGCGCGGAGATCGAGCCGTTGTTGACGATCCGGCCGCCCTGCGGGTCCTGCGCCTTCATCTGCCGGAAGGCCGCTTGCGCGCACAGGAAGGCCCCGGTCAGGTTGACGTCGACCACCTGGCGCCAGGCCTCGTAGGTGATGTCCTCCAGCGGGACCCCGCCCGGGCCGAAGGTCCCGGCGTTGTTGAAGAGGAGGTCGAGGCGCCCGTACCGCTCCCGTACCGCGGCGAACAGCGCGGCCACGTCGTCCGGATCGCTCACGTCCGCCCGTACGCACAGCACGTCCGCGTCGGCCCCGGCCGCCTTCGCCGTCTCCTCCAGCGGTTCGGTCCGGCGGCCCGCCACCGCCACCGACCAGCCGGCGGCGGCCAGGGTCAGGGCGACGGAGCGGCCGATGCCGGAGCCCGCCCCGGTCACGACGGCGATCTTCTTCCCACTTGCGCTCATGGGGCCGCAGGGTACGTCACATGTCGCATCGGTCCACGGACGTTCCGATAGCTGAGAGCATGGGTCGATCGGGGTGTGAAAAGACGACGAGAAGACTGGAGTTCCGCATGTCGGAGAGAGGCCCCGCGACGGCCCCCTCGCACGAGCCGCCGCCCGAAACGCCCTCCGCACCGCAGACCGCTTCCGCGCCGAAGACCGTCGCCATACCGGCGGGGGCCCCTTCCGCACCGCTCACGGCCGCCCGCCGTACCGGACTGCTCGTCACCTTCATACTCGGAGGGCTCAGCGCTCTCCCCCCGCTGTCCATGGACATGTACCTGCCGGCGCTGCCGCAGGTCACCGGCGCCCTGCACAGTCCTGCCGCCACCATCCAGCTCACCCTCACCGCCTGCCTCGCCGGCATGGCACTGGGCCAGCTCGTCATCGGCCCGATGAGCGACAAGTGGGGCCGCCGCAAGCCCCTGCTGATCGGCATGGTCGTCTACGTCCTCGCCACCGCGATCTGCGCCCTCGCGCCGACCGCCGAGCTGCTGATCGGCTTCCGGCTGCTCCAGGGCCTGGCCGGGTCGGCCGCGATCGTCATCGCGCGGGCCGTCGTACGCGACCTGTACGACGGGGTCGAGATGGCCCGGTTCTTCTCCACCCTGATGCTGATCTCCGGCGTGGCCCCGATCATCGCCCCGCTCATCGGCGGGCAGATCCTGCGCTTCGCCGACTGGCGGGGGGTGTTCGTCGTCCTCACCGGCGTCGGCGCCGTGCTCACCCTCGTCGTCTGGCGCAGCCTCGGGGAGACCCTGCCGCCCGAGCAGCGGCAGACCGGCGGCGTGGGCTCCGCGCTGCGGACCATGCGCGGGCTGCTCGCCGACCGCGCCTTCGCCGGGTACACACTGGCCGGCGGCTTCGCCTTCGCCACGCTGTTCTCGTACATCTCGGCCTCGCCGTTCGTGGTGCAGGAGATCTACGGGGCTTCGCCGCAGGCCTTCAGCCTGCTGTTCGGCCTCAACTCCGTCGGCCTGATCGCCGCCGGGCAGGTCAACGGCAAACTGCTGGTCGGCCGGGTCCGGCTGGACAAGGTGCTGGGCTTCGGGCTCGCCGTCATCACGACGGCCTCGGCCTCCCTGCTGCTGATGTCCACCGGGGTGTTCGGGGAGGTCGGGCTGGTCCCGATCGCGTCGGCGCTGTTCGTGCTGATGTCGGCGATGGGCCTGGTCCTGCCGAACACCAACGCGCTGGCCCTGATGCGCACCCCGCACGCGGCCGGGTCGGCCTCGGCCCTGCTGGGCACCTCCTCCTTCCTGGTCGGCGCGATCGCCTCGCCGCTGGTCGGCATCGCGGGCGAGGACACGGCGGTGCCGATGGCACTGGTCCAGCTGGTGTGCTCGCTGCTGGCGGTGGCCTGCTTCGCCGCCATGTGCCGGCCCTGGCAGAACCGGGACTCCGCCGTCTGAGCCGGGCGGCCGACGCTACTTCGACGACACCCCCTGGCGGCGTCCCGGACCCCGCGGGCGCCGTAAACTTCGCTGGTGAACGCCTCCGCCTCCGTGCCCACCTCCGCCGAATCCCTGCGCACCGCGCTGGGCGGACTGCTCGACGGGCTCCCGCCGAAGCAGGCCACGGCCGCCGTCGACCGGCTCATCGCCAGCTACCGCGGCCAGACCCCGACCGACGCGCCCGTCCTGCGCGACCGCTCCGACGTGGCCGCGTACGCGGCGTACCGGATGCCGGCCACCTTCGAGGCCGTACGGTCCGCCCTGGACGCCCTCGCCGACGCCGCCCCGCGGTGGTCCCCGGGCTCCCACGTGGACGTGGGCGGCGGCACGGGCGCGGCGACCTGGGCGGTGGACGCCACCTGGGACGGCCCGCGCGGCACCACGGTCCTGGACTGGGCGGAGCCGGCACTGGCCCTCGGCAAGGAGCTCGCGGCGGCCTCCCCCTCGCAGGTGCTGCGCACGGCCGAGTGGCGCCGGGCCGTCATCGGGGCGGGGCTGGTCCTGCCCGAGGCGGACCTCGTGACGGTGTCGTACGTACTCGGCGAGCTGACGCCGGAGGCCCGCCGGGCCGTGGTCGCCGAGGCGGCCCGCGCCGGGCAGGCCGTGGTGCTGGTCGAGCCGGGCACGCCCGAGGGGTACCTGCGCATCCGCGAGGCCCGCGACCAGCTGATCGCGGCGGGACTGAAGGTCGCCGCCCCCTGCCCGCACGACGGCACCTGCCCGATCGAGGTCGGCCAGGACTGGTGCCACTTCTCGGCGCGGGTCAGCAGGTCCTCGCTGCACCGGAAGGTCAAGGGCGGGTCCCTCCCGTACGAGGACGAGAAGTTCAGCTACGTGGCCGCGACCCGCTTCCCGGTGGAGCCGGCCCCCTCCCGGATCACGCGCAGGCCGCAGATCCGGAAGGGGCTCGTCCTGCTCGACCTGTGCGGTCCGCAGGGTGAGGGTCTGACCCGGGCCACCGTGACCAAGCGCCACGGTGACCTCTACAAGGCGGCGCGGGACGCCGACTGGGGCCGGGAGTGGCCGCCGGCCACCCCGTGACCGCGCGGCGGGGGCCTACATCCGCAGCTCCTGGGTGCAGCACTTCACGCTGCCGCCGCCCTTGAGCAGCTCGCCCAGGTCCATCGGGACCGGCTCGAAGCCCCGCTCCCGCAGCGCCTCGAACAGCCCGGTCGCCGCCTGCGGGAGCAGCACGTTGCGGCCGTCCGAGACCGCGTTGAGGCCGAGGGCCGCGGCGTCCTCGTCGCCTGCGATCAGCGCGTCCGGGAAGAGCCGCTCGAGCACGGCCCGGCTGCCGGGCGAGAACGCGGGCGGGTAGTACATGACCTCGTCGCCGTCGAGCACGCAGAGTGCCGTGTCCAGGTGGTAGTAGCGCGGGTCCACCAGGTCGAGGCCGATGACCGGGCGGCCGAAGAACTCCTGGGCCTCGTCGTGCGAGAGCGGACTGGAGCGGAAGCCCCGGCCGGCCAGGATGTAGGTGGCGGTGACGGCGAAATCGCCCTCGCCCTCGTTGACGTGGGACGGCTCGTGGACGTGCGCGAAGCCGTGGGACCGGAACCAGTCGAGGTGGATCTCCGCCTCGGCGGCGCGCTCCGGGTAGGCGAACCGGGCGCCGAGCACCCGGCCGTCGACGACGAGGGCGCCGTTCGCGGCGAAGACCATGTCGGGGAGCTCGGGGTCCGGTACGAGCGTCTCGACGGTGTGGCCGAGCGAGCGGTAGCGGTCCCGGAGATCTTCCCACTGGGCTTGAGCGAGGGGCAGGTCCACCGGTTTCGTGGGGTCCATCCACGGATTGATGGAGTACGTGACCTTGAAGTGTGCGGGTGGGCACATCAAGTAGCGCCGGGGTGTGGCGACTCTGCGCAAAGAAGGCTCCTCACGGCTCACGAGAGTTGTCGAGAGAATCGTCTCTCCTCAAGGGAAACCGCGCAGTGAACTGATTGGGTGGTTTACGGAATGACACAAAGACGAGACGTCTCGCGTTGATAATTTGTCCGAATGAGCAGCAGATCACCTGACACGAAGGCCCCCGACCCGGCCCGCCGCAACGACCGCTCCCGGCGGGCCATCCTCGACGCGTCGCTCGCGCTCGTCTCGGAGGTCGGCTACAACAAGCTGACCATCGAGGCCATCGCCGCCCGGGCGGGCGTCGGCAAGCAGACGATCTACCGCTGGTGGCCGTCGAAGGCGGCGGTCCTGCTGGACGCCTCGCTCGCGCTCGCCGATGACGCGAAGACCGAGGGCGGCTGGACCGGCTTCCCGGACACCGGGGACCTCGCGGCGGACCTCAAGCTGGTGCTGAGGGCGACGGTGGACCAGTTCAACGACGAGAAGTACGAGGCGCCCATGCGCGCTCTGACCGCCGCCGGAGCGACCGACCCCGACCTGAGCGCCCGCTTCACCGAGCAGCTGCTGAAGCCGCAGCTGGCTCTGTACGAGGCGCGGTTGCGGGCGGCCCGGGAGGCCGGCGGGCTCGCGCCGGACGTGGACCTGCGCCTGACGGTGGAGATGCTGGTGGGGCCGCTGACGTACCGCTGGCTGATGGGAACGGCCCCGCTGACGCACGCGTTCACGGACGAGCTGGTGGACCGGGTGCTCGGTGGGGTGTCGAAGGTCACCGAGGGCTGACGGGGCGGTGTCCGGTCAGGAACAATTGGCTGAAATTCACCGGAATGTGACGGTATTCCGCGCGCTGTCGTGCGCTCTCCGTGCACCTGTCCCCCACCCCCCGGTGGGGGAGTGCGGTCACCCGGACCGCAGGATGGTGGGACCATGTGAGGGTCTGCCGGGGAAACGGTGAGGTGAGGGGATAGATGGGGTCTGAGTCCGGCCGCGTCAAACGCGGCCAGCAGAGCAGGATTTCCCAGTGGCTGCGCCGACGGCCCAAACCCTCACCCGAAGATCCCGAGCACGTACGCGAGGAGCTTCTGCTGTCCGCGGCCGCCGCGGGCCTGCCGCTCGCCCCCGCCGCCCATCCCGCCGGCTACCGATGTTCGTGCGACCGGATCGGCTGTCCCACCCCCGCACGCCACCCCCTCTCCTTCGCCTGGCAGACGCAGTCGACGACCGACTCCGCACAGATCGAGCGCTGGGCGCGCAACCAGCCGCAGGCGAACTTCATCACCGCGACCGGCATGGTCCACGACGTACTGGACGTCCCGCTCGAAGCCGGGGCGAGCGCGCTGAGCCGCCTTCTGGCGGCAGGCGTGGAGGTGGGCCCGGTCGCCGAATCGGGCGGCACGGGCGACCAGGCCCGGATGCTCTTCTTCACCGCGACGCGCGGCACCCCCGAGGACGAGGACGAGTGGTGGCCCTGCGAGCTGGACTGCCACCCCGAGACGATGGACGAGCACCCGGGCCTGCGCTGGCACTGCCGCGGCAGCTACGTCCTGGTCCCCCCGGCCACCCTCCCCGGTGACCTGGCGGTGACCTGGATCCGCGGCATGGAACACCCGCTCCCGGACCCGCTCACCCTCCTCGAGACACTGACGGACGCCTGCGCCGCCTACGCGGTCGCGGCCGACCAGACCCCCTCGGCGGCCTGGCCCCTGAGCCGTTAGCGTCATCCGCTGCGCGGGGCTTGCCCCCCGCGCAGCGGAATCCGGGCCGCCGGAGGGCCGGACCCGGGCCGGACGGTGGTCAGTGGATCTGGTTGACGACCACGTCGAGGGACCAGGCCTTGGCCGGCTTGGCGGGGGCCTCGGCCTCGACCGCGTAGCCCAGGTCGCGCAACGCCGTGACCAGTTCGGCCGGGGTCCCGGGGGCGACCCCGGCGACGAGCAGGTCCCGTACCAGCCGCCCCTTCGTGGCCTTGTTGAAGTGGCTCACCACCGACCGCTTCTCCACCCCGTCCACGATCTGCGAGTGCAGCACCCGCACCGTGGCCGTGCGCCCCGCCACCTCGCCCTTCGGCTTCCACGCCGACGCGTAGGCCGAGGACCGCAGGTCCAGCACCAGCGCCTCCCCCGCGGCTTCCGGCATCACCGCCGCCATCGGCTCCCGCCAGTACGCCCCCAGCGCGCCCAGCCCCGGCAGCTTCACGCCCATCGAGCAGCGGTACGAGGGGATCCGGTCGGTCACCCGGACCGCGCCCCACAGCCCCGAGAACACCAGCAGCGACCGCTCCGCCCGCGCCCGCGCCGCCGCCGGAAGGCCGGCCAGGCCCAGCGCGTCGTACAGCACGCCGGTGTAGATCTCCCCCGCCGGGCGGGCCACCGCGGAGCGCAGACCGGCGTTCTTCGCCACCTCGCCGCGCAGCCCCTCGCTCAGGCCGAGCACCTCGCGGGCCTTCAGCTCGTCACCCGCGCACAGCTCGACGAGCTCCTCCAGCACGGCCGCCCGCGCCCCGGCCAGTCCCGGCAGCGACAGCGCCTGCGGCTCCAGGGGCGCGCCGGAGCCGCCGGCGGCCTTTCCCTCGGACGGCGGCAGCAGCACGAGCACGGTGGTTCTCCTTCGGTACGACACGGCGCAGGGGGTGCGGCCCCCGAGCCAGGGTAAGGCTCTCGCCGCGCCCCTGGCCGCCACCCGCAATACGCTCGACCCATGCCACGCCGTCATATGCACATGACCGGCGCAGACGGGGCTGCCCTGCGGGCCGCGCTGCGTGACCTGAGGACGGAGCTGGGCGTGCCCGGGGAGTTCCCGGCTCCGGTGCTCGCCGAGGCCGAGCGGGCGGCCCGCGCCCCGCGGCTGCCCGCCCTCGACGCCACCGATCTCCCCCTGTTCACCATCGACCCGCCCACCTCCCGCGATCTGGACCAGGCCATGCACCTGGCGAAGCGCCCCGGCGGGGGCGGGTACCGCGTGCACTACGCCATCGCCGACGTCGCCGCCTTCGTCACCCCCGGCGGCGCCCTCGACGCCGAGGCCCACCGCCGCGTCACCACCCTCTACTTCCCCGACGGCAAGGTCCCCCTCCATCCCTCCATCCTCTCCGAGGGCGCGGCCAGCCTGCTGCCCGGCCAGACCTGCCCGGCGCTGCTGTGGCGCTTCGACCTGGACTCCGCCGGCCGCGTGGAGACCACCGAGGTCCGCCGCGCCCTGGTCCGCAGCCGGGCCAAACTGGACTACGAAGGCGTGCAGCAGGCCATCGACTCGGGCACCGCCGAAGAACCCCTCGCCCTCCTCGAAGACGTCGGCCGGCTCCGCGAGACCCTGGAACAGGAGCGCGGCGGGGTCTCCCTGAACGTGCCCGAGCAGGAGATCGTCGCGAGCGGCGGCTCGTACACCCTCGCCTACCGGGCCCCCCTCCCCGCGGACGGCTGGAACGCCCAGATCTCCCTGATGACCGGCATGGCCGCCGCCGAGCTGATGCTCGCCGCCGGCGCCGGCATCCTGCGCACCCTCCCCAGCGCCCCCGACGGGGCCGTCGGCCGGCTCCGGCGGACCGCCGCCGCCCTGCGGATCGACTGGCCGCACCACGTGCCGTACGCCGAACTCGTCCGCACCCTCGATCCGCACCTGCCCGCCCACGCCGCGTTCCTCCAGGAGTGCACGGCCCTGCTGCGCGGCGCGGGCTACACGGTGTTCACCGGCGGCCGGACCCCGGACCCCCTCCTGCACGCCGCGGTGGCGGCCCCGTACGCGCACTGCACCGCACCGCTGCGCCGGCTCGTCGACCGGTACGCGGGCGAGCTGTGCGTGGCGGCGGTGGCCGGGGCCGAGCCCCCGGAGTGGGCGCTGACCGCGCTGGAGGCGCTGCCGCAGCGGATGGCCGACGGGAACAGGCTGGCCAACACGGCCGAGCGGGAGTGCGTGGACCTCGTCGAGGCGGCCCTGCTGAAGGATCGCGTCGGGGAGACCTTCGAGGCGACCGTGATCGACGTCAAGGAGCACGAGCCGCTCGTGGGCACCGTCCACCTGGAGGAGCCGGCGGTGGTCGGCCGGGTCGAGTCCCCGTCCGCGGGGCTGCCGCTGGGCGACCGCATCCGGGTCCGGCTGACGCAGGCCGACCCGGGCCGCGCGAAGGTGCTGTTCGCGCCCGCCTGAGCGGACGGCCCCGGCCGGCTATGGCCCCGGGCGCCCGCCGCCTGTCATCATCTGCGCACCAGGCGGGGGAGGCCGGCGATGGGTCCCGTCGACATGTCCGCACGGCCGGGCGCACCGGCCACGGCGGCGCCGGCCGGGTCTTCGGACGCGCGCCGCCGCAGACCCGCCGCCGCGCTGCGCCCGCACATCGTCAACTACACCGGATTCCGTACCGGGTTCACGGCGCCCCGGCGCAGGCTGGAGCTCCCCACCGGGTACGTGACGCTCGTCTTCCCCTTCGACGAGGGGCTGTGGGTCTCCCGGGGCGGGCAGGAGCCGTCCGCGCGGCTGCGGCCCGCCGCCGGGGTCCTGATCAGCGGCCCGCGCACCGGCTGGGCCATCGGGGTGCACGCGGGCGCCGTCCACGGGCTGGAGGTCAACATGAGCCCGCTCGGTGCCTACCGGCTCTTCGGCACCCCCGTCGCGCACTTCGGGGAGACCCGCGTGGACCCCGCCGAGGTGCTCGGGCCCGGCAGCCGGTTCCTGGCCGAGCGGCTGCGGGCACTCGGCTCCTGGTCCGAGCGCTTCGACCTGCTCGACGCGGTGTTCACCGCCCGCCTGGAGCGGGGTCCGGTCGCCGCGCCCGAAGTGCGCGGGGCGCTGTCCCGGCTGTGGGCCGACAGCGGCTCGCTGGCGCTGGCCGCCGCGGAGACCGGCTGGAGCGCCCGGACGCTGCGCGCCCGCTTCCGCGAGCAGGTCGGTCTGTCCCCCAAAGGCGTCGCCCGGGTGTTCCGGCTCCAGCACGCCCTGCGGCTGCTGGCCGCCGGGATGGCTCCGGCGCAGGTCGCCGCGGCCTGCGGCTATCACGACCAGGCCCACTTCGGCCGGGACGTGAAGGACCTGACCGGGCTGCCGCCCTCCCGGCTGGCGGCCCTGCGCGGCGGGCTGCCGCCGGGCTCGGCCCTGGACCGGGTGCCGGGCCGGATCACCAGCCTGCTGCTCCCCGACGAGGGCCCTGCCGGGCAGCGGCCGTGAGCGGAGGTCGTGGGCAGCGGCCGTGGGCCACGGCTGTGGACTTTGGCCGGGAACTGCCTGTGCGTGCCGTTTTTGACAAGACACGGCCGCCCGCCTTTTGCCACGCTCGGCGCACGACTCCTCATCCCCCCGGAGAGTCCCGACGCAGTGCGGCAGCCCGTCACGGGGGTGCGGGTTGCCGCAGTGCGGCCACCAGCGTGCGCGGGTCGTCGGCGTGGAAGCGGATGGTACGGGCCTCGGCCCGGGCGCCGAGGGGCCGGGTGAAGGGGAGCGGCCGGGTCAGCTCCAGGGTCACCGTGGTCTGGCTGCCGACGATCAGGTCGAGCACCCCGTCCTCGGAGAGCGTGACGAGCCGGCCCTGCGGGTAGCGCCGGTCCACCCGGACCGAGGCCACCGCCTCCGGCGGGACGACGAGGTCGAACAGGGCCCCGTACCGGATCCGCAGGGAGCCGTCCCGGCGGACCACGTGCGGCCGGGTCACGCAGGCGGCGTGCATCGCGAGCATCAGCAGCACCCCGTACACGTCGAGGACGAGCACCACCCGGTGCACGGCCGGCCAGGGGATCAGGACGGAAAGGGCCACCGTCTCGACCAGCGCCACGCACACCAGCCCGTACATCATGGCCGTCTGCGGTCCCGTGTACCCGGCGGCGAGCTCCCCCGCGCCCACCCCGTGCGGCGGCCGGCGCAGCGCCCACCGCCCCAGCGAGGCGCCCGCGCGCAGCTCGTGCCGCAGCAGCCTCCGTACGGGCACGGGCATGCGGGCCCACGCCGCCTCGCACACCGCCCGGACCCCCCTCATCCCCGGCCCCTCTGCGTGAACGCCTCCATGACCCGGCGGACGACCTCCGCCTGCGCCGGGGTGAACTCCGCGAGCAGCGCCTCCTTGAACCCCTCGCCCGCCACCCCGCCGCCGGCCGGGATCGCGTCGAGGATCCCGTCGGGCACGGCCGCGACCATGGCGGCGGCGAGCGGCGTGATGCGCGGGTCGTCGACGGCGGCGCCGGCGAGCTCGTCGAGCCGCTCGTACAGGGCGAGGACCGCCGGATCGGCGGCCAGCGGGCCGAGCGCCGCGTACAGTTCGGCCCCGCCGACACCCGCCGCGTCCAGCAGCGTCAGGTGCTCGCGGTCCAGTGCGGCGGTCGGCGAGTCCGTCTCCGGAGCCTTGGCGAGCAGCGCGGCGAGGGCGGGCGAGAGCGGCCCGTCCTCCCCGGGCGGTGCGGCGCGCAGCGCGGCGAGCCGCTGCCGGCGCTCCCGGATCGCGGCCTCCTGCCGGGCCAGGTCGGCGTCGAGCTCTTCGAGTACGTCGGCCAGCTCGCGCCCCGCGTCGTCCGCGAGGACGTCCCGGACCTCGTCGAGGCTCAGCCCGAGCTCGGTGAGCCGGCGCACCCGCGCCAGCAGGACGGCGTCGCGCACGCTGTACGCGCGGTAGCCGTTGGGGCGCCGCTCCGGCTCCGGGAGCAGTCCGACATGGTGGTAGTGCCGGATCGCCCGGGTCGTGACCCCGACGAGCGCGGCGATCTCTCCGATCCGCATGCCCTCCAGTAGAAACCCTGCCGCTGCGTCAAGGTCAAGCGCGGCGCCGGGCGCGGGTAGCATGGTCACTCGCAGAACAACCGGAGCGGGCGGCCGCGTCGGGATCCCCGGATCCCGCCGAGGAACGTCCGGGCTCCACAGGGCAGGGTGGTGGCTAACGGCCACCCGGGGTGACCCGCGGGACAGTGCCACAGAAAACAGACCGCCGGGGCTTCGGCCCTCGGTAAGGGTGAAACGGTGGTGTAAGAGACCACCAGCGCCTGGGGTGACCCAGGCGGCTAGGTAAACCCCACCCGGAGCAAGGTCAAGAGGAGTCGTTTTCGGACGGCTCTGCGCGAACGTTCGAGGGCTGCCCGCCCGAGTTCGCGGGTAGACCGCACGAGGCCGGCGGCAACGCCGGTCCTAGATGGATGGCCGTCTCCCCGGCGACCGCGAGGTCACCGGGCGACAGAACCCGGCGTACAGCTCCGGTTGTTCTGCACTCGACGAAGCCGAAGGGCCCGCCCCCGTCAGGGGGCGGGCCCTTCGGCGTGTTCGCCGTGCGTCCCGGCGTCTCCGCCGGGCGTCCCGCCGTCTTCGCCGTTCATCCTCGAACCGGCCGGCCGTTCCGCTAGCGCAGGTGCGAGGTGTCGTTCAGGAGGCGGACCGAGGCGTTGCCGTCGGCGTAGTAGGCCACCGCCGAGAGGGAGGCCGCGGAGAGCTCCATCTTGAACAGCGCCTCCGGCGGGGCGCCCAGCGCGAGCCGGACCAGGATCTTGACCGGGGTCACGTGCGTGACCAGCAGCACCGTGCGGCCCGCGTGCGCGGCCAGCAGCCGGTCCCGGGTCGCCGAGATGCGGCGGGTGGCGGCCGTGAAGCTCTCGCCGCCGCCCGTCGGGGCCGCCTTCGGGGAGTCCAGCCAGGCCTGGAGGTCGTCCGGGAAGCGCTCGCGCACCTCGCCGAACGTCAGGCCCTCCCAGGCCCCGAAGTCCACCTCGCGCAGCCCCTCCTCGACGGTGACCGTGAGGCCGAGGCGGTCCGCGACGGCCTGCGCGGTCTCCCGGCAGCGGCGCAGCGGGGAGCTGACGATCGTCTGGACGGTGCCGCGGGCGGCCAGGGCCTCGGCCACCGCCGATGCCTGGCGGCGGCCGGCCTCGGACAGCTCCGGGTCGGTGCCGCCGCTGCCGGAGAAGCGCTTCTGCGGGGTGAGGGCCGTCTCCCCGTGGCGCAGCAGCACGAAGGTCGCCGGGGTCCCCATGTCGGGGCCCCAGCCCGGCGTGGCGGACGGGGCCTGGGCCGGGCCCGGTGCCGGGGCGGGGATGCGTCCCGCTGCGGTGGCGTCTTGCTCCGCGAACAGGGTGTCGGCCCCTGCCTCCTCGCGTGCCGGTGCGGTGGCCGACGTACCGGAGGCGGTGGCGAGGGCCGCCCGTACGGCCGCGGCTCCCTTCGCCGCGTCCCCCGGAGGGCCGGCCGGCGGGGTCGCCAGGGCGCGGGCCGCCGAGGCGTCCAGCGCCGCCGAAGACGCCGACGGCTCCCACTGCTTGCCGTGCTTGCCCGCGTCCATCGCCTCGTTGGCGAGCCGGTCCGCGTGCTTGTTCCGCTCGCGCGGCATCCACTCGTACGTGACCTGCGCGCGCGGCAGGATCTTCGCCGCCTCCGCCGCGAGCGGCTTCATGTCCGGGTGCTTGATCTTCCAGCGGCCCGACATCTGCTCGACGACCAGCTTGGAGTCCATGCGGACCTGCACCACGGCGTCGGGGGACAGCTCGCGGGCGGCCCGCAGGCCGGCGATCAGGCCCTTGTACTCGGCCACGTTGTTCGTCGCGACGCCGATGTACTCCGCGCGCTCGGCCAGCGTCTCGCCCGTCACCGGGTCGAGGACGACCGCGCCGTAGCCCGCGGGCCCCGGGTTGCCCCGGGAGCCGCCGTCCGCCTCCACGACGAACCGGACATGGCCCTGCATCAGATGCCCGAGTCGGCCGTACGGACCAGGATGCGGCCGCAGTTCTCGTGGCGCACGACCTGGTCGCGGGCCGCGGACTTGATCTCGTTGACCTCGGCCATGTCCAGCTCCAGGCGGCAGCCCTCGCAGCGGCGCTGGTACAGGCGGGCGGCGCCGACGCCGCCCTGCTTGACGCGGATCTTCTCGTACAGGGCCATCAGGTCGGCCGGCATCGACGCGACGATGACCTCGCGGTCCTTGGTCGCCTTCGCGGCCTCGGCGTCGAGTTCGCCGGTGGCCGCGTCGCGGCGGGCGGTGGCGTCCGTCAGCTTGGCTTCGAGGGCGGAGACCCGCTCGGTCAGCTCGGTGACCCGCTCCTGAGCACCTTCCAGGCGCTCCATGACCTCCAGGACCACGTCCTCCAGGTCGGCCTGGCGCTTGGCGAGGGAGACGACCTCGCTCTGCAGGTTCGCCAGGTCGCGGGCGGAGATGCCCGCGCCGGAGTCGAGCCGCTGCTGGTCGCGGGCCGCGCGCTGGCGCACCTGGTCGACGTCCTGCTCCGCCTTGGTCTGCTCGCGGGCGGCGTCGCTCGCCTGCGTCTGGGCCGCCACGAGCAGGTCGCGCTGCTGCGTCAGGTCCTTGGCCAGGGACTCGACCTCGGTGTGCTCCGGCAGCGACTTGTGCTTGTGGGCGAGCTGAGACAGCCGGACGTCCAGGGCCTGGACGTCGAGAAGTCGGATCTGGTCGGCGGGCTCGGCGTTCAGTTGGGGGCTCCTGAGATAGAAGAGGGAGGTGAAGGAACGTCGGACGGCGCGTGCGCCGTCCACGGGTCGGTGACCGTGCGCGAGACGTGGGTGCGCAGACCCCAGCCGTGGCGCTCGGAGATCGCGTCGAGCTGCGTGGCGGCCTGCTCGCACCAGGGCCACTCGGTCGCCCAGTGCGCGGCGTCGACGAGGGCGAGCGGGCTCCGTTCGCGGGCCTCGGACACCGGGTGGTGGCGCAGGTCGGCGGTGAGGAACACGTCCACGCCGGCGGCCCGGACCTGGTCGAAGAGGCTGTCGCCGGAGCCGCCGCTGACGGCGACGGTACGGACGAGCGCCTCGGGGTCGCCGGCGACCCGGATGCCCTGCGCGGTCCGCGGCAGCCGGGCGGCGGCGCGGGCGGCGAACGCGCGCAGGGTCTCGGGGTGGTCCAGCTCGCAGAGCCGGCCGAGGCCCCGGCGGCCCTCGGGGTCGCTGGGGTCGGGGACCAGCGGGCCGGTGATGCGCAGGTCGAGGGCGCCGGCGAGGGCGTCGGAGACGCCGGGGTCCGCGGTGTCCGCGTTGGTGTGGGCGACGTGCAGCGCGATGTCGTTCTTGATCAGCGTGTGCACGACGCGGCCCTTGAAGGTGCCCGCCTCGACGGTGGTGGTGCCGCGCAGGTAGAGGGGGTGGTGGGTGACGACCAGGTCGGCGCCCAGCTTCACGGCCTCGTCGACGATGTCCTGCACGGGGTCGACGGCGAAAAGGACGCGCGAGACCTCGGCGTCGGGATCGCCGCAGACGGTTCCGACGGCGTCCCACTGCTCGGCCCGCGACGGGGGCCAGAGGGCGTCCAGCGCGGCGATGACTTCGGAGAGACGGGGCACAGGCCAAGGCTACCGTCCGTACGGGAGCGGGTCCGTCCCTGCGGGGCGGCGGCCGTACGGGGCGCCCTGCTGCACGGCCTCGGGGCCCGGATTTCGTCGCCGCCCGCCCGTCGCACAGCACAATCGCCGCCGCGGGCAGCGCCGAACCGCCGGGCGGCCACCCGTACGTGTGAAGCGGGGAAGGTCGTGTTGTTCGGCCCGAACTGCGAAAACTAGCTTCCTCCCCGGAGGTGACGCACGGATGACTGTCTGTGCCATCGAGATCACGACGACGGCCCCGTTCACCATCGCCGCGGACGGGTCGTACGCGGCCCGGCTCGCCGGGGGCGGGGAGGCCCGGTACCCGGAGCGCTGGACCCTGGCCGGGCCCGAGCCGTACGCGGTGCCGCTGCCGCTCGCCCAGCCCGAGGAGGCCGACAGCGAGGTGCTGGCACTGGCCGACGGGCGGGTGCTGATCCACCGGCGGGTCGCGCAGCGGCACGCCTTCGCCCTGCTGTACCCGACGGGCGGCGCCGCGGACGGGCCGCGCACCGGGGAGCTCCCGCTGGGCTCGGTGGAGCCCGCGGACGACGGGGTACGGATCTCCCTGCTGCCCCCGTCCCCGGACGGATGCGGCGCCTTCGCCCTGGCCGCATCGGCCGCCGGGACCACGGTCTGGCAGGTGGCCGGAGGTGCCTTCGGGCAGGTCGCCCGGATCCCGGGCCGGTGCTCCGGCGGCGTCTGGCTGGACCGGGCCGGCCGGATGCTGGCGCTGGACCGCGAACTGGACGGCACCACCAAGGCCGTCGCGGTGGACCTGGGCCGCGGCGGCGAGGTCTCCCCGCTGCTCCAGATCACGGAGGGCAGCGACGACCGGCTGCTGCTGGCCGACCCCGACAGCGGGCTGCTGCTGATCCGCTCGGACGCCCCGGGCGAACCGCGCCTGGGCTGGGGGGTGCTGGGCAGCTCCCGCCCGGTGCGCTTCCCGGAGTGCCTGCGCGGGGAGGCCGGGACCCCGTTCGCGGTGCAGCCGGGCCAGGTCCTGATGCCGGAGAGCTGCGGGGTCGCGCTCCGGCTGGAGGACGGCGGGATCGGGCTGTGGCGTCCCGTCGACCGGCACGTCTTCCGGCTCCCCGCGCCCGACGGCTGGCTCGGGACCGGGCTGTGGAGCCCGCAGGGCCGCCTGCACCTCCCGTACGCGACCCCCGAGACCCCTTGCGGGGTCACGGGGCTGACCCTGCCGGTGTCCCCGCCGCCCCCGGTCCGGCTGGATCCGCCGCCGGCGGCCGCGCCCCGGCCCGTACCACTGCAGCAGGCTCCGCTCTAGATCTCGCAGGGTCCCGCCCGCCCCGCGGCCCCGCGAGGCGGGTCCGCGGAGGGAGGGGCGTCAATGAATTCTTGACAACTCGATCATGTCAATGTTTTCTTGACGCATGTCGATCTTGAATTCGAAGACCGGGCACCGGGTCGCCCTTCCCGCCGCGCCCTCCATGGCCGCCGCACTGCCGCTCGCCGTCAGCCTGCCCGCCATGGCGGTGGTGTTCGGCGACCGGCTCGGCACCTTCGCCACCGTCGCCCTGATCGCCGCGGGCCTCGTACTCATCGCCTGCACGGCCGGCCTGGCCGCCCGGACGGCGGCCCGCGAAGCCGAGCGGGCGCGCCGCGACGAGGAAGTCCTCGACGCCCTCGAACCGCTTTCGGGGCTGCGCCGATGAACGACGGACCCCTGCTCCACCCCGCGGAGATGGACCGGATCCGGGAAGGGATCGCCGCAGCCGTCCTCGGCGCCCCCGAGGGGCTGGCCGACTCGCTCGAACACGACCCCCACGGATACCTGCGCCTGGTGGGCGCCTCGCGCGTCGGAGCCGAGGAGGCGAGCCGCCTGCTGCGCGAGGCCGTCCAAGGCGCCAGGGCCGCTGGCCACAGCTGGGACACGGTGGGCCGCGTCCTGGGGGTGAGCCGTCAGGCCGCCCAGCAGCGCTTCACGGACAAGACCGCCGGCTCGCCGTCACGGCCCGCCTTGGGGCCGAACGCCCCGAAGCGCCGCACCCTCAGCGGACTGACCGCGTTCAACGAGATGGCCGCCCTGGACGAGGCTGGCCGCGACGGCTGGCACGTGGTCGGCTACGGCCCCTTCTTCCACGAGGTGGAGGCGTCCGGCCACCCGTGGGAGCACTGCCGGGTGCCGCTCCCCTCCATCGCGCGGCACCGGCGGATGGAGTCGGAAGGCTGGATCCCGGTCGGCGCCGGCTGGTTCCCGTGGCGCTACTACAAGCGGCCCCTTCCCCCGGCCTAGACCGTCTCCCGCGGCTCCGGCCATGATCGGCCGGACATCCCCTAGTCGTGCTTGAGGCCGAGGACCTCCGCCGCGGCGAAGGTCTCGCCGGCCGGACGGGAGTCGTAGTGCGCGGTGAGCAGTCCGTCCAGCTCCTCGTAGGAGAAGGCCTCCTTCGCGGTGTCGAACTTCGCCGCCACCTTCGGGCGTTCCATCACGACCACGATGCCGCCGTGGACCACGAAAAGCTGCCCGTTGGCCTTGGCCGAGGCCGGCGAGGCGAGGTACCCGACGAGCGGGGCGACGTGCTCGGGGGCCAGCGGGTCGAGCTTGCCGTCCTGCGGGAGCTGGAAGCCGGCGAAGACGTCTTCCGTCATCCGGGTCCGGGCGCGCGGGCAGATGGCGTTGGCCGTCACCCCGTACTTGGCCAGCGCCAGGGCGGTCGAGGTGGTCAGACCCACGATGCCGCCCTTGGCCGCCGCGTAGTTCGGCTGGCCGGCCGAGCCGCCGAGGAAGGCCTCGGAGGAGGTGTTGACGATCCGGCCGTAGACCGGTCCGCCCGCCGCCTTCGAGCGCTCGCGCCAGTGCACGGAGGCGAAGTGCGTGGTGTTGAAGTGGCCCTTGAGGTGGACCCGGATCACCGAGTCCCATTCCTCCTCCGACATGGAGAAGACCATCCGGTCGCGCAGGATTCCCGCGTTGTTGACCAGGACGTCGAGCTTCCCGAAGCTGCCGACCGCCAGCTCCACCAGCTCGCGCGCCTGGTCGAAGTCGGCCACGTCGCCGAGGTGCGCCACCGCTTGCCCGCCCGCGGCGCGGATCTCCGCGGCCACCTCCTCCGCCGGGGCGGCCGAGGCCTCTCCTGAGCCGTCCCGTCCGCTCTGGCCGAAGTCGTTGACGACCACGCTCGCGCCCAGTCGCGCGAGCTCGATCGCCTCGGCCCGGCCCAGTCCTCGGCCGGCGCCGGTGACGATGGCGGACAGTCCCTCGAGTGGGAGTGACATCTACCGGATTCCTCTCAGAGTTCGATGCAGGTGCGCAGGGCCACGCCCGTACGCATCTGGTCGAGGGCGTCGTTGATCTCGCCGAGGTGCACCCGGTGGGTGATCAGGCCCGCCAGGTCCACCCGGCCCGCCCGCCACAGCGCGATGGTGCGCTCGTACGAACGGAGCACGTCCCCGCCCCCGTACATCGACGGCAGGATCTTCTTCTCGTCGAAGAACAGCGAGAACATGTTGATCGAGTAGTTGTCGTCGAGCGCGCCCGCGCCGACCACGACGACGGAGCCGCCGCGCCGGGTCATCTCGTACGCGGTGTGCGTGGTGGCGGACTTGCCGACGACCTCGAAGACGTAGTCGAAGCCCTCGCCGGCCGTGATCCGGTTCTTGGCGTCGCCGAAGGCCTCCGGTGCGACCGCCTCGGTGGCGCCGAAGCGCAGCGCCGCCTCCCGCCGGGAGGCCACCGGGTCCACGGCGATGATCTGCGCCGCGCCCTGCACCTTGGCGCCCTGGATGACGGAGATGCCGACGCCGCCGCAGCCGATGACGGCGACCGAGGACCCGGCCTCCACCTTGGCGGTGTTGATGGCGGCGCCGAGGCCGGTGGTCACCCCGCAGCCGATCAGCGCGGCGATGTCGTACGGCAGGTCGTCGGGGATCGGCACGGCGCACGCGGCGGGCACCACCATCTCCTCGGCGAAGGTGCCGGTGCCGGCGAAGCCGAAGATGTCCCCGCCGCCCGCGCGGCGGAAGTTGGGCGTGGCCACGTTCGCGAAGGACTCCAGGCACAGGTGGCCCTGGCCGCGCTTGCAGGCGGGGCAGTGTCCGCACGGCGGCAGCCAGCAGACGAGCACCCGGTCGCCGATGGCGTGGCCGGTGACCCCGTCGCCGACGTCCACGATCTCGCCCGAGCCCTCGTGGCCGGGTATGAAGGGGGCGGGCTGCGGCAGCACGCCGCTCATCGCGGAGAGGTCCGAATGGCACAGGCCGGTGGCCTTGATGCGGATCCTGACCTTGCCGGGGCCGAAGCCCGCGGTCTCCATGTCGTCGACGACTTCGAGCTTGTCCTGGCCTATCTCGCTCTGCAGTGCTGCGCGCACGGTGCGGCTCCTTGTGTGTCGCGAGGGTCTGGCGTTACGCGTGTTCGACGACGGTGTCGGCGAGGACCGGCGCGTCGTCCCGGTCGACGGCGGTCACCGCGACCCGGACCTGCCCGGGCTCCTCCCACATGCGGATCCGCAGGGTCTCGCCCGGGAAGACGATCCCGGCGAAGCGTGTGCGGTAGGCGCGGACCCGGGAGACGTCCCCGCCGAGCGCCGTGTCGACGACGGCCTTGAGGGTCATCCCGTACGAGCACAGGCCGTGCAGGATCGGCCGGTCGAAGCCGGCCAGTTTGGCGAACTCGGGGTCGGCGTGCAGGGGGTTCCAGTCGCCGGACAGCCGGTACAGGAGCGCCTGCTCCTCCCGGATGTGCCGCTCCTCGATCCGGTCGGGCGCCCGCTCGGGCAGCTCGGACGAGACGGAGGGGCCGCGGTCGCCGCCGAAGCCGCCCTCGCCGCGTACGAAGATCTGCGCGTCGCTGGTCCACAGCGGCCCGTCGGCGTCCGCCACCTCCGTGCGCAGCACGATCACCGCCGCCTTGCCCTTGTCGTAGAGGGCGGCGACCTTGGCGGAGGAGGTGGCGCTGCCCTTGACCGGGATGGGCCGGTGCAGCTCGATGGACTGGCCGCCGTGCAGGACGTGGGCGAGGTTGACCTCGATCCCGGGCGCGGCGAGGCCGCCCATCATGGCCATGCCGGCGCCGGCCACGGTCGCGAAGCTGGGGAGTACGTGGAGCTTGGACTCCAGGGTGTAGCGCAGTTCGTCGGGGTCGGTGGCGGGGCGGCCGGCCCCGAGGCCGAGGTGGTAGAGCTGGATGTCCTTGTGGTCCCAGGCGATCTCCCCCTGGCGGGGGTCTGCGGCGAGGGCCCTGGCGGCATCGATCGGCATTGAGGATGCTGCTCCTTGTTCGGTTCTTCGGTTCGCATTGCGTGGAAGACCTCGGTGCGGCCGTCCGCACCGTCGGCCGCACCGAGGTCGTTTGCGGGACCGGTTCTAGAACGCGTTCTAGGGTCGGTGAAGGCATGTATAACGCACGTCCCACCAGTTGGGAAGACTCCTGACTACGTGTCAGGACGCGTTTGGCCGAGGCGTGTTGCCGGGAAGCGCGACGGGTCGGGACTTAGGCTTGCGGGGTGGACGAGATGCCCCGGAATTTCCGTACGACCAGGTCACTGAGGGTCCTGCTGGCGGAGGGCCCCGGCACCCCGGCCGGTGCGCTCGCCGTCCTGCTCGGACTGGAGCCGGATCTCGACGTGGTCGCCCGAGTCGCGCCCGGCGCGGACGTGGGCGCCGCGGCGCTGACGGCCTGTCCCGCGGTGGCGCTCGTGGACGCGGACCGGCCGGAGGTGCTCGCGGAGGTGGCGGCGGTGTGCCGCGAGGCCCCGGAGTGCCGGGTGCTGCTGCTGGCCGGTTCGGCCCGGCCGGGACTGGTCGAGGGGGCGCTCGCCGCGGGGGCGGCAGGGGTGGTGCTGCGCGACGACCCTCCCGGAGCGCTGGCCGACGCCGTCCGCCGCGCCGTGACGGGCGAGGCCGTCACGGACCCGACGCTCGAAGCGTAGGGCGTCGCGCGAGGGGCGGGGCGGGGCGGGTGGCCGATACCGGCCGGCGATTTGACGGATTCCACCGCAGCGCCGGTCCGCTCACCGGACCAGGATGAGGCTCCCTCAACCAAGCTTTGTGGAGAAGGAATCATGCGCATATCCGCCCTTCCCGCCGCCATCGCCCTGGTGGCCGCCACGCTCGCCGCGGGAGCGGCGCCGGCCGCCGCCGACACCCCCGGCCCGATCCTCACGGTGGAGCTGGAGGCCGGCACCGCCGCCCTCCACCACAACACCGCGAAGGTGACCTACCAGCGCGTCGACGGCGCGGTGAACTCGGTCAAGATCATCTCGGTGGAGATCGTCAGCGGCGAGCGCGACTGCGCCTGGGTGTCGTGGAACGACCCGCACGACGTGACCGGCTGGTCCAACCTGACCAGCGAGCCCTCCTGCAACGGCACCGGGCTGATCGAGTCGCACGACCAGATCATCAAGGCGCCGGCCGGCCACCCGCTCAAGGTGCGCCTGGCCGGCGACCACCTCGGCGAAGTGGTGCACAAGGACATCGAGAAGCTCTGACCGGCGCCCCGGACGGGGTCAGCCCCTGCGCAGCATCGTCACCACCGCCGCGCCGCCCAGGCCGATGTTGTGGGCCAGGGCGGTCCGGGCGCCCGGGACCTGGCGGGCGCCGGCCTGGCCGCGCAGCTGCCAGACCAGTTCCGCCGCCTGCGCCAGACCCGTCGCGCCCAGCGGGTGCCCCTTCGAGATCAGGCCCCCGGAGGGGTTCACCACCCACCGCCCGCCGTAGGTGGTCGCGCCCGACTCCACCAGCTTGCCGCCGGCGCCCTCGTCGCACATGCCCAGCGCCTCGTACGTCAGCAGCTCGTTGACCGAGAAGCAGTCGTGCAGCTCGATCACGTCCACGTCCTCGATCCCGAGCCCGGACGCCGAGAACACCTGCCGCCCCGCGGCCCGCGTCATCGGCTTGCCGACCACGTCGATGCAGGAGCCGGAGGCGAACGAGGCCTCCGTGTCCGTCGTCATCGCCTGCGCGACGATCTCCACCGCCTTGTCGTGCAGCCCGTGCCGCACCACGAACCGCTCCGAGACGACGACCGCCGCCGCGGCCCCGTCGGAGGTCGGCGAGCACTGCAGCTTCGTCAGCGGCGTGTGGATCGGCTTGGCCCCGAGGATCTCGTCCACCGTGTACACGTCCTGGAACTGCGCGTTCGGGTTGTTCGCCGAGTGCCGGTGGTTCTTCGCCCCCACCATGGCCAGCTGCGCGGCCGTGGTCCCGTACCGCTCCATGTGCTCGCGCGCCGCGTTCCCGAAGATCTGCGCGGTCGGCGGGGACATCTCGAAGCCGTGCCCGGCGGCCATGATCCCGTAGTGCCGGGCCACCGGCGAGGTCTTGAAGTCCCCTCCGTCGGCGCCGCCGCCCAGCGCGCCCTTCTTCATCTTCTCGAAGCCCAGCGCCAGCACGCAGTCGCTGATCCCGCCCTCCACGAACTGCCGCGCCATCATCAGCGCCGTCGAGCCCGTCGCGCAGTTGTTGTTCACGTTGTAGACCGGGACCCCGGTCAGCCCCAGCTCGTACGCGGCCCGCTGGCCGGCCGTGGAGGCCTGGAAGCAGTACCCCACCGGGACCTGTTCCACCTGGTCGTACGCGATCCCCGCGTCAGCCAGCGCCGCCGTCCCGGCCTCCTTCGCCATGTCCCAGTACTGCCAGTCCCGCGACTCCGGCTTCTCGAACTTCGTCATGCCGACGCCCACGATGTACGACTTCATCACTGCTGCCCCTCAGTCCCTGGGAAGGCCGAGAATCCGCTCGGCGACGACGTTGAGCTGGACCTGCGTGGTGCCCCCGGCGATGGTCAGGCAGCGGGACATGAGCATCCCGTGCACCGCCCGCTCCCCCGCCCCCTCCCGCACCGCGCCCGCCGGGCCCAGCAGTTCGAGCGCGAGCTCGGCGGTCCGCTGCTGGTGCGGTGTCTGGACGAGCTTGCGTACGGAGGCACCGGCTCCGGGCTCCAGACCCGACACCTGCTGGAGCGTGGTGCGCAGCCCGATGCAGGCCAGGGCGTGCGCCTCGGCGGTGAGCGCGCCGATCCGCGCCCGGTACGCGCCGTCGAGCTCGGCCGAGCGCGCGATCAGAGCCTCCAGACCGGTGTCGAAGGTCATCTGGTCGGCCATGTGGACCCGCTCGTTGCCGAGCGTGTTGCGGGCGACCTTCCACCCCCCGTCGACCGCCCCGACCAGGGCGTCCGCGGGCAGCACCACGTCGTCGAACCAGACCTCGTTGAACAGCGCCTCTCCGGTGATCTCCCTGAGCGGGCGCACGTCGATGCCGGGGGTGCCCCGCATGTCGACCACGAAGTAGCCGAGCCCCTTGTGCTTGGGGGCGGCCGGATCGGTCCGGGCCAGCAGGATCCCGAAGTCGGCGCTGTGCGCGGAACTCGTCCACACCTTCTGTCCGTTGACCTTCCAGCAGCCGTCCGCCGTCCGCTCCGCCCTGGTCCGCAGCGAGGCCAGGTCCGAGCCCGCGCCCGGCTCGGAGAAGAGCTGGCACCAGGTGAGCTCGCCGCGCAGCGTGGGCGCGACGTACGCCTCGCGCTGTTCTTCCGTCCCGTACGCGAGCAGCGAGGGCACGACCCAGGTGGCGATCCCGAGGTCGGCGATCTTGACCCCGGCCGCCGCCAGCTCCTGCTGCACGACGAGCTGTTCGACGGGTCCGGCGCCGATCCCGTACGGGGGCGGCAGGTAGGGGGCCGCGTACCCGGTGGGCGCCAGGATCCGGCGGGCGGCGGCCGGATCGAGACCGCGCGCGTCCTCGACGGCGGCCCGGGCCCGCTCCCGGTACGTCTCGGCCCGGGCGGGCAGTTCGAGGCGCAGCTCCCGCCGCGCGCCGCCGGCCGCGAGCCGTACCGCCCGTACGCGGTGCCCGTCCCCGGCGCCGAGCAGCTGCCGGGCCACGATCGTGCGGCGCAGGTGGATGTGGGCCTCGTGCTCCCAGGTGAAGCCGATGCCGCCGAGGATCTGGATGCAGTCCTTGGCGCAGGAGTACGCGGCGTCGAGCGCGCTCCCGGCGGCGAGCGCCGCCACGAGCGAGCGCACCTGCGCCGGCTCGTCCGCCGCCTGGGCTGCGTCCCAGGCCAGGGCCCGGGCCTGTTCGAGGCGTACGAGCATGTCGGCGCACAGGTGCTTGACGCCCTGGAACCGCCCGATGGGGCGGCCGAACTGTTCGCGGACCTTGGCGTGTTCGGCGGCGGTGTGCACAGCCCAGGCGGCGGTGCCGCAGGCGTCGGCGGCGAACAGCGCGCAGGCCAGGTCCCGGACGAGGGCCGCGTCGAGATCGAGGGCGCGGTCGGCCGTGACGGCGACCCCGCGGGCGCGCACCTCGGCGGTGGGCCGGGTCGGGTCGGCGCTGTCGTGCGTACGGATGTCCAGCGCGGCGGCGTCCACGGCGAACCAGCACGTCCCGTGCGCGGCTTCGGCGGCGAGCAGGACGAGGTCGGCCTCGCCGGCGCCGAGCACCGGGGGCGCGAGCCCGTCGAGGAGGTGCCCGCCGCCCTCGACGGCGACGGCGGTCAGGCTGCCGGGGCCGAGGGCGACGGCGCCGACCCTCCCCGCGAGGGGCTGCGCCCCGGCCCGGTCGAGCAGTACGGAGGCCAGCGCGCTCGGCAGGAACGCCCCGGGCAGCGCCGCCCGGGCGGCCTCCTCGACGACGACGGCCAGGTCGAGCAGGGTGCCGCCCTCCAGGTGCGGCTCCAGCAGCCCCTGCGCGGCCATCGCGTCCCAGTAGGCGGGCCGCACCCCGGTCCGCGGCGGGGTGTCGAGCAGTTTGCGCACCTCTTCGGGCGGCACGGCGCGCGCCGCCCAGCCGCGCACCGCCGCGGCCAACTCCCGCTGTTCTTGCGTGATTCCGATGCCCATGGCGGGCAGGCTAGAACACGTTCCAATCTGACGGAAGGTCAGATGACTGTGTTCCTTCGCCGGGGTACCGGAACCGCGGGATCAGGACCGCTGGTAGTAGTAGCCGTCGCCGTGCGCGGGCCCCACGTTGTGCTGGAGTCCGCTCGGCTCGCTCTTCGTGAAGAACGACGCGTCCAGCACCCCGCAGAACTGGCCGTTCGACTTGCTCCTGTCCACGGCCGCCGAACCGATGTTGATGCGGCTGCCGCCGGAGGCCACCGACACCACCTTGGCCATGTTCTCGCAATGGCCCATGTTGGAATCGCTGACCAGCCGGACCGCCCCGGTCCGCGACACGGTCACCGTGACCGGCTGGTCGATGTTGAACTGCTCCTTGTACTCCCAGGAGCCCACGAAGTACGCGGGAACCGCGTCTCCGCCGGACGAGCCCCCGCCGCCCGGGGTACCCCCGCCACCCGGCGAGCCCCCTCCGCCCGGCGGGGTACCGGAGCCGCCGCCCGCCGGGCCCGACCCCCCGGGGCCTGAGCCCGTACCGGTGCCCCCGGCGGCGGGACCCGCGCCGGTGCCCGTGTTTGCGCCGGTGCCCGCGCCGTTGCCGCCGCCCGGGGTCCCGGAGCCGCCGCCGGGCGCGCCCCCGCCCGCCGCCCCGCCCTGCGGGGCCTGCGGGCTCTGCGGGCCCGCGCCCGGCGAACCGCTCGCCCCGGAAGGCGAACCGCCGCCCCCGGGCGTCACGGGAGCACTGCTCGCGGGCGAGGCCTGCGGCGACGTGCCGCCCCCGAACGGCTGGATCAGGGCCACCGTGCCGCCGCCGATCGTGAGCACGAAGACCGCCGGTACCGCGATGGTCCACTGCCGCTTGCGCCGCCGCCCGCTCCCCGCGGCGGCGTCCAAGGCCGCCGGCCCCGCCGCCGGTGCGACGGGTTCGTCCTTCGGCCGCAGCCCGAGGGTCGCCCGGTCCGCGGGCTCCGAGCCGGCCTCCACCGTCTCCCGCTCCGGGGGCACCGCCTCCGCGTCGAGCAGCCGCGCCGCCTGCTGCGCGAGCCGTGCCACGACCTTCGGGGGCAGCCAGGCCCCGCCGCGCGCAACCGGGCGCACCCGCTCCGGATCGGCCAGCAGCTCCTCCACGCCGGGCCGCTCGTCGACGCTCTTGGCGAGGCAGCGGCCGATGAGCGCTCGCAGCGCCTCGTCGCCGACCTGCTCCAGATCCGGCTCGGCCTCCACGATCTGGAACATCACCGCGTGCTGGTTGGAGACACCGGCCCCGAAGGGCAGCCGGCCGGTGGCCGCGTACACGAGGACGCAGCCGAGCGTGAACACGTCGCTCTTCGCCCCCGCCCGCTGCCCGCGCACCTGCTCGGGCGACATGAACCCGGGCGAGCCGACGATCATGCCGGTACTGGTGAGCAGCGATTCGACGGAGGTCTCCAGGGCCCGCGAGATGCCGAAGTCGATGACGCGCGTGCCCTCGACGGTCAGCATCACGTTCGACGGCTTGAGGTCGCGGTGCACGATCCCGGCGGAGTGGATGTCCGCCAGCGCGTGCAGCAGCCCGTCGGCGAGGGCGTGCACGGACTCCACGGGCAGGGGGCCGTGCCGGCGCACGATCTGCTCCAGCGACAGCCCCGGCACGTATCCGGTCGCGACCCACGGCCGTTCGGCATCGGGGTCCGAGTCGATGACGGGTGCGGTGTACCGCTCGCCGACGCGCCGGGCGGCATCGATCTCACGTCTGAAGCGGGCCCGGAACTGCGCGTTCGAGACGTGCTCCTCGTGCACCACCTTCACCGCGACGGTCCGCCCGCCCTCGGACCGGGCCAGGTACACCCGCCCCATGCCGCCGGCGCCGAGCCGCCCGAGCAGCAGGTACGGACCTATTCGGCTCGGATCGGTGGCCGCGAGCGGCTTGATGCCGCCGTCGACGTTGTCGTCCTGGTCGTCACTGACCCCACTGCTCATGCTGCCCGTTCCCCCGTCATCCCCTGTGGTCGGCCGAACTGGCCTCAGGGTAAGCGGCTTTGGCGGGGAAGCCGGGCGCGGTTTCGGCCTGGCCGACTTCGGCTGCCGGTTGCGGGGCGGGTCCGGTTTCGCGGATCCGGCCCGCCCGGCACGCACTGGGGCCGGACCGGAACAGGTCATGTCCGGAAATCGCTCTAGATCCCTCCGCGCCAAATGACCGAATCTGGGGCGTTGACGCCGAGCCCAATTCATTTCAGGAAGGAAAAGACCGTGAATTGCATCACGTATGTGGACCTCCACCGGCACGTCGCCCAGGACATCCAGGCGGAATTGGAAGCCGCTGTCTCGACGCTCACTCCCGCTTCGGGGGCGGGCGCCGCCAGGAACGCCGTGAGCAGACTCCTCAGGCATCAAAAAATGCGGCATCCCCTCTCCGTGCTCCCGATGATGGTGCACGCCATCGAAACGGGAAACCCCGGACCGGCCGCCCCGCTGGCCGCCGTGCACGTGCTCTGGTGGACCTCGGCCTGCTACCTCGACGACCTCGCCGACGGGCACGGCACGACGGCCTCCGACAGCATCGGCCAGGACGAAGCGCTGCTGGCCTCGGTACTCAGCGGCACGGTGCTGCCGATCCGGATCATCCGCTCGCTCCCGGTACCGGCCGAAGTCCAGGTCGCGCTGACGGCCGAAGTCGCGACGGGCTGGGCGGTCGGCACCGAGGGACAGCTGACCGATATCGACGCCGACGCCGAGCACGCCACCCGGAAATCGGTGATCGAGACCTACCGCGGGAAATCCGGCGGACCGTACTCGATGATCACGGCGATGGCGGCGATATTGGCGGGCGCAAGTGGCGAAAGAGTGGAACTGTGGCGGGAGTTCGGATACGTATTCGGCATCCTGTGGCAGTTGTTCAACGATCAGGAAGACATCCTGACCGGCCGCAATGAAGACCTTCACAACGGGACGGTCACCTACCTGCTCACCTGCGCCCTCGACGACGCGGCCACACCGGCGGTCCGGGAGGACATCCTGGGCCGGAGCATCGCGGCACGCCGCTGCGGGCAGGCGCGCGCGGAGCTCGGCGGCCTCCTCCTCGCGCCGGACGTGCTCGACCGGTACGCCGCGGACCTCGACGCCTTCCGCGCCGAGGCCCACCGCCTGCTCTCCGTACTCGGGGGCCACGAGCGCCATCTGCCGGTCATGCGGCACCTGGTGGACCACTCGTCGCGGATGCTCCTGCGGGCGCATCTCGCCCCGGCCCCGGCCGCCGTGTAGGACGCGTCAGCCGGCGCAGCCTGCGAACACACCGGGGGCGCAGTTGGTCGGGTAGTTGTCCGCCACGGTGGTGGCGGTCAGCGAGACGGTGCTCGCGTTGTTGAAGATGCCGCCCGGAGCACCGCCTGCGTAGTTGCCGGTCACCGAGCTGTTCCTGAGGATGAGCGAGGCGCCGGAGATGTCGGAGATCGCGCCGCCCGTCGCCCCGGTCTCGACGACCCGGTTGGCGAAGACCGTGGTCCGCTCCAGGGTCAGGGTCGACCGGCGGTTGAGGATGCCACCGCCTCCGTCGTTGTCCTCGGCCGTCTCGTTGCCCTGCACGAGGGTGTCCGTGACGGTCCCCGTCAGCATGAAGGCGCTGATGCCGCCGCCGTCGAGCCTGGCGGCGTTGTCGGTCACCCGGCTGCCGCCGAGGGTCAGGCTGCCGCGTGCGTCCAGCCCGCCGCCGGTGTCCTTGGCGGTGTTGCCGGTGATGGTGGTGTTCGAGATGTTCGCGGTGCCTGCGCTGTAGACGCCGCCGCCGTTGTTCGTGGAGATGTTGTGGCTCACGGTGCTGTTGCGGAGGTTGAGAGTGCCGGAGCTGGTGATGCCGCCGCCGGCCCCGGAGAGCGCCGAGACGTTCCTGGTCACCGTGACGGAGTCGAGGGTGAGCACGCCCGCGTTGGCGATGCCGCCGCCGCCCGCGCCTCCGCTCTCCGACCGGCCGCCGCGGACCGTCAGGTCGTTCAGGGTGAGCCTGCCGTTCGGAGCGGTGACCTCGAAGATCCGGAAGCCGGTCGCCGACCGGCGCAGGATCGTGCTGCCGTTGCCCACGACGGTGATGTCGCCGGTCACCTGTGGCAGACCGTTGCCCGGATTGTCGGGGGCCGTGAGGGTGTACGTGCAGCCGGGCGAGAGGAAGAGCCGCGCGGGCCCGGCGACGTCGTTGGCCGTGGTGATGGCGTCCCGGAGCGCGGCGGCGGTGCACGGCACGAACCGCTGAGCGTGGGCCTCGGCGGCGGGCGGGGCGACCACGGTCGCGAGGGCTGCCGCCGCGGCGGCGAGGACTCCGAGTCTGAACATGGCGGCCAAAGTGCGTATATCGAATAAGCGGACCATGGCGCGGAAGGGGGCGCGCCGCAGCCGGTCCCCCGGGGAGGGAGCCCCGCCCGCCACTCGTACGGGCTCCGCCGCCCCGGCGCGACGGAAGGGTCGGCCCCCGCCATGGTGCGCTACCAGCCGGTAGGGCACCATGGGCGCCCAGCCCAGCCCACCACAGCACTGCCGGAGGAACCCCATGGCGCCCGCCACCCCCAAGCCGGAGATCCTGGCCGCTTTCGAGGCGGCCAAGGGGTTCATGCCCGTACGCGAGGGCCTCGCCCTGTACGAGGCGGCCGCCGCCGCGGCGGCGCTCGGGCTGCCGCTCCTGGAGGTCGGCACGTACTGCGGTCGCTCCACCATCCTGCTGGCCGACGCCGCCCGCGAGGCCGGGGTGGCCGCGATCACGGTCGACCACCACCGCGGCAGCGAGGAGCAGCAGCCGGGCTGGGAGTACCACGACCCGAGCGTCGTGGACCCGGAGGTCGGACTGATGGACACCCTCCCGGCCTTCCGCCGCACCCTCCACAAGGCGGGCCTGGAAGAGCACGTCATCGCGATCGTGGGCCGCTCCCCGCAGGTCGCGGCGGCCTGGGGCGGCAAGCTCGGCTTCGTCTTCATCGACGGCGGCCACACCGACGAGCACGCCGCCGGCGACTACGAGGGCTGGGCCCCGCACGTCGCCGAGGGCGGCACGCTCGCCATCCACGACGTGTTCCCCGACCCGGCCGACGGCGGCCAGGCCCCGTACCGGATCTACCTGCGTGCCCTGGCCTCCGGCGCCTTCGAGGAGGTCTCGGTGACCGACTCCCTCCGCATCCTGCGCCGCACCGCGCCGGGGATCTAGGGGGTCTTGCGGAGTGTCCGCCGGGCTCGGGCCCGCGCCCGGCGGCGCACGTATAAGCGGATAAGCGCACCACGCCCCCATATGGCCCACGGTCCGCGCCGACGGCGGGCAGCCGGTCTAGCATCGCGAACGTGCGCTACGACGACAGTCCCCCCTCCCCCGAGTCCGCCTCCTCGGTCAGCCCGGACCGACGGTGGTTCACGCGCCGCTCCGGCCTCGCCGTCGGAGCCGCCGTACTCGCCCCGACCCTCCTGGCGGGGTGGGTCCTCGTCCAGGTGACCACCGGCGCGGGTGCGGACGACGCCCGTCCGCCCCGGATCGTGATGCCGGCCGCCGCCCCCTCGCCCACCCAGGCCTCGACCCCGACATCGACGGCGACCGCCCCCGAAACCAAGGGCCCGCTCGCCGGCAAGACCGTGGTCATCGACCCCGGCCACAACACCGGAAACTTCCAGCACACCTCCGAGATCGACCAGAAGGTCGACATCGGCACCATCCGCAAGGAATGCGACACCACCGGCACCACCACCAACGCCGGTTACAAGGAAGCCGAGTTCACCCTCGACGTGTCGCGCCGGCTGCGCACCGTCCTGGAGGCCAAGGGCCTCAAGGTGGCCCTGACCCACGAGGCCGACCGCGCCTGGGGCCCCTGTATCAACGAACGCGCCCGCATCGGCAACGAGGCCGCCGCCGACGCCGTGGTCTCGGTCCACGCGGACGGCGTCTCCTCGGGCAACCGCGGCTACCACATCATCCTCCCGGCCAAGGTCAAGGGCGGCGCCGCGGACACCGCGAAGATCGTCGGCCCGTCGCGCGACCTCGGCGAGAAGATCGGTTCGAACTTCGCCCGGACCACCGGCTCCGCCCCCGCCAACTACCTCGGCAGCGGAACCGGCTTGGTGGTCCGCGACGATCTGGGCGGACTCAATCTCTCGACCCGGCCCAAGGTGTTCATCGAATGCGGCAACATGCGTGACGCCAAGGACGCGGCGCTGCTGACGAGTCCGGAGTGGCGGCAGAAGGCTGCCCAGGGCATCGCGGACGGCATCGTCGGCTTCTTGGGCGGGTAATCCCCCGGGGACAGCCTGCCGCCCCGATCCTCTCGGTTGCCGGGAACCTCCGTACCATGGTCCCGCCCGCCCCGCTCCTGCACGTGCGCGACCGCGGCACCACGAGACGACCGAGACCGAGAAGGACACCTAAGACGTGAACATCCGCTCCCTCACTCGAGGCGACGGCGTGGTGATCGGAGCAGCGGCGCTGCTGTTCATCGCCTCGTTCCTCGACTTCTACTCCGCGACCGGCCTCGACCTGCCGAGCGTGTGGGACACCGACGTATACCGTCTGGCGCTTCCCACCATCTTCCTGCTCGGCTTCATCGCGGCCGGTCTGCTCATCGCCGCCCGCTTCCAGCCGGAGACCCGCAAGCTCGCGGGCCTGCCGCTGGCCGCGTGGGGGACGGTGCTCGCGGTCGCCGCCGCCTGGTCCTCCCTCTGGTCCCTGATCACCAGCCCGAGCGGCGCCGACCTCGGCGCGGGCTGCATCATCGCCTTCCTCGCCACCCTCGCGCTTGCGGGCGTGGCCGTCGCGGGCGCGAAGGTCCCCGCGCTCGCCGGCGGTCTGGTGCCCGAGCCGAAGCCCGTCGCCGCCGCGCCGTACGGGGCCCAGCCCCAGCCCGGCACCGGGTACGGCTACCCGGGCGCCCAGCAGGGCCAGCCGTACGGGTCCACCCCGCAGCCGGTCCCGCCGTACGGCGGCACCCCGCAGCCGAACCCGACTCCGGGTCCGCAGGACCCGGCGCCCGCCCCGGCGGCGGACTTCACGCCGTTCTGGTTCGCGGTCCCGGTGGCCCGCCCCCTCTTCCCGGAGGACGGCTCCCCCACCCCGATCGCCGAGCTCGCGCCGGGCACCTGGTACCTGGCCGTGGACCAGCGCGGCCCGGCCACGCTGATCGCCCAGACCCAGGACGGCCGCCGCGGCGTCCTGAACGACACCTCGGGCATCCAGCGCGGCTGACGCCGCCCCCTGCGCACGGCCGACGGCCCCCCGCCCTTCCGGGCGGGGGGCCGTTGCCCTACAGTCACCTGACGCATCGTCAGATATGGCTGGAGGGAACGTACATGCGCCTCGGACTCGCACTCGGCTACTGGGGCCGCGGCCCCGACCGGACCCACCTCGACCTCGCCGCCGAGGCCGAGAACCTCGGCTACGACTCGGTGTGGACCGCCGAGGCCTGGGGCTCGGACGCCTTCACCCCGCTCACCTGGATCGCCGCGCACACCTCGCGGATCCGCCTCGGCACCGCCATCGCCCAGATGGCCGCCCGCACCCCCACCGCCACCGCCATGCACGCCCTGACCCTGGACCACCTCTCCGGCGGCCGGATGATGCTGGGCCTCGGCCTGTCCGGCCCCCAGGTGGTCGAGGGCTGGTACGGGCGCCCCTTCCCCGCGAGCCCCCTCACCGCCACCCGCGAGTACGTCGACATCATCCGCCAGGTGCTGCGCCGCGAAGGGCCCGTCGCCCTCGACGGCCGCTTCCACCAACACCCGTACCGCGGGGAGGACGGCACCGGCATCGGCAAACCGCTGAGGCCCATCACCCACCCGCTGCGCGCGGACCTGCCGGTCCTGCTCGGCGCCGAGGGCCCGAAGAACATCGCCCAGACCACCCGCATCGCGGACGGCTGGCTCCCCCTCTACTGGTCGCCGACCCGCACCGACGTCTACCGGGCCTCGCTGGCCGACCTCCCCGAGGGGTTCATGATCGCGCCGATGGCCCGGGCGAAGGTCTGCGACGACGTCGCCGAGGGCCTGCTCCCGGTCAAGGCGATGCTCGGCTTCTACATCGGCGGGATGGGACACGCGGCCCGCAACTTCCACGCCGACCTGATGGCCAGGATGGGCTACGAGGAGGAGGCCCGCCGCATCCAGGAGCTGTTCCTCGCCGGGCGCAGGGAGGAGGCGGTCCTCGCCGTCCCGGACGCCTTCGCCGACGAGATCTCGCTCATCGGCCCGCGCGAGCGCATCGCCGAACGCCTCGACCTGTGGCGCAAGGGCCCGGTCACCGACCTGCTCGTGACGGCCCCGGACCCGCACACGCTGAGGGTCCTGGCGGAGCTCAACAAGTAATCGCATGTGACAGAGACTGACCGAAAGTAGATGATGATCGTCGCAATTCGTCTCCTGCCGGAAAGAACCCCCTGGTGCGCCCCACTCGTACGACCGTCCTGCTGACCACAGGCCTCGTCACCCTGCTCGGGATCCCGGCCGCCGCCGCGGCCGACAACCCGTCCACGCTGTACGTGAACAACTCCGCCTCCGCGCCCAGGTGCTCCGATACCGGACCCGGATCCGAGGACGCTCCGTTCTGCACGATCTCGGCGGGCGCCAAGGCCGCACAGCCCGGCCAGACCGTGCAGGTCCTCGCGTACAAGTCGTACGACGAGACCGTCACCGTCGACCGCTCCGGGGAGCCGGGCAAGCCCATCTCCATCGTCATGCGGCCGAACACCGGCGGCCCCATCCGGGTCAAGGGCCTCAAGGTTCATGGCGCCTCCCACGTGGTGGTGCGCGGGCTGGCCTCCACCGGAGGGGTCCAGGTCAGCGGTTCCACCGACATCGAGCTGGACCGGATCACCGTCGCCTCGCAGACCGAACCCGTCGTCATCGGCGCGGAAAGCGTCGACGTGCGCCTGACCAGGAGCAACCTGCTCTCCCCCGTCCGGATCGAGGGCGGCTCCCGGGGCACCGTGCTGGGCCGCAACCAGATCCGCGGCGGCATCACGGCCGCGGTCGACGCGGTCTGGGGTCCGGGCACCATCGTCACCAACAACACCCTCTACCTCAGCTGCGACGCGGCCATCTCCTTCCGCAGCGGTTCCACCGGTTCCGGGGCGTTCAACAACCTGATCAACACCAGCGGCCCCAAGTCCTGCGTCAACCCCGGCCCGCGCAGCGGCATCCTGGTGGGACAGGACTCCACGACCGGCACCCGCGCCGACCACAACCTGCTGGCCGGCTTCCCGGCGGACGGGGTGGTCCCCTACAGGTGGGCCGAGGCCGTCCACACCACTCCGGAGGCGCTCCGGGCCGCGACCGGCCAGGGCGCGCACGACATCCTGACCGCGAACACCTGGGACGTCGGCCCGTGGGACCGCTCCCCCAACGTCGACTCCGGCGACTCGGCCGCGCCCGGCGTCCTGCCCACCGACTACAACGGGTACCCGGTGGTGGACAACCCGCTCGCGCCCAACACGGGCAAGGACGGCGGCTTCATCGACCGCGGCGCCCACGAGCAGCAGGACATCGTGCGCGACGTCCAGCTGGAGATCGCGCAGAACTGGGCCCCGGTCGGCACCACCGTCCAGGTGAAGGCCGCGGCGGACAACAACTGGCCCGGAACGCTCACGTACCGCTACGACTTCGGTGACGGGACGGCTCCGGTCGTCACCAAGTCGGCCACCACCGAGCACGTCTACCAGTCCCCCTGCGCGTGCACGGTCAGCGTGAAGGCGATCACCGCCGCGGGCAAGGAGGCCTACCGCCAGCAGCCGATCAAGGTGACCCCTGCCACGCCTCTGGCCACGGCCTTCACCGCGCAGCCGTACCTGCCGAGCGAGAACGACCCGAACCAGCTGGTGAAGCCGCTGTCCGTCCAGGTCGACCCGCAGAGCGCCGCGGCCCCGTGGCCGATCGCGCGGATGGACGTGGACTACGGCGACGGCGCGAAGGACACCGCCGGCAACGCGAACCCGGTCCAGCACGCCTACAAGCAGCCCGGCACGTACAAGGTGACCGTGACCCTCACGGACGTCGAGGGCGCCACCTCCAGCGCCGAGCGGACCGTGCAGGTCACCTACACCCCGGCCGGCTACGTCGCCGTCCGCCCGGCCCGCGTCCTGGACACCCGTACGACCGGCTCCCCCGTCCAGGGCGGCACCGCCACCCCGATCGACGTTCCCGTCCACTACTACAGCTCCGGCCCGCACCACACGGCCGGCGCGTCCGCCGTGGTCCTGAACGTGACCGTCACCGGTGCCACCGAGGACACCCACCTCAGCGTCTGGCCCTCGGGCCAGCCCCGCCCGGTCACCTCGAACGTCAACGTCAAGGCGGGCGGCACCTCCTCCAACACCGTCACCGTGCCCGTAGGCGCCGACGGCATGATCTCCGCGCAGCTCAACTCCGGCAAGGCCGCGCTCATCGTGGACTACGTCGGCCACTACCAGCCGAACACCGGGCAGCGCTTCACCCCGCTCGCCCCGACCCGCGTCGCCGACACCCGCACCGCGGGCGGCGCCCTGGGCGGCGGACAGACCCGCACGGTGAAGGTCGCGGGCGTGAACGGCATCCCCGCCGACGCCACGGCCGTCGCCTTCAACCTGACCGGTACGGGCTCCACCGAGAACGCGCACGTCATCGCCTACCCGGAGGCGGACAAGCGCCCGGCCACCTCGAACCTCAACCTGGAACCCGGCAAGGACAAGTCGAACCAGGCCATCGTCCCCGTCGGCCCGGACGGCACGATCACCCTCTACACCAACAGCGGCTCCACCCACCTCGTCCTCGACGCGGTCGGCTACTACGCGAAGGACGGCAAGGGCCTGTTCACCCCCGCCGTGCCGCAGCGCCTCGCCGACACCCGCGCCACCGGAAAGCTCGCGCCCGGCGCGACCACCACCGTCACCGGGATCCCGGCGGGTGCGATCGGCGCGGCCCTGAACGTCACCGCGACCGACACCACCGGCCCCGGCTTCCTCACCGTGTACGGGTACGGCAGCGCCCGTCCCGAGGCCAGCAGCCTCAACACCCGTCCCGGTGAGACCATCCCCAACCACGTCACCACCCCGGTGGGCGACGGCGGCCGCGTCACCATCGCCAACAGCTGGGGCGGCGCCAACCACGTGATCACCGACCTGTTCGGCTACTTCACCCAGGGCTGACCCCCCGCCCGCAGCACACCGGAGCCCCGGCCACCGCGCAACCGCGGCGACCGGGGCTCCCGGCGTGTCAGGGCGAGGGGGCGTCCGCGTCCGGGCCTGCCTGGGGGACCGCTTCCAGGAGTTCACGAAGGTCCAGCGGCATGACGGCGATCTCGATGGTCCCGCCGGCCTCGGCGCTCCCATACGTGCAGGACACGATCCGCGAGCCGGGGTTGATGGAGATGCCCTCCTTCACCGACGGCGCCCGCACCCCGGTGGCCCGGCCGTCGGGCAGCGGTACGGGCTCACCGCGCCGGGGGTCCCAGCGGACCGCGTCCGGGCCGGTGAACACCCGGCCCATCCGCCAGCGGCCCGCGCCGGCCGGATGCCGCACCATGCACGGGATCCCGTCGGAGGTCCCGGCGGCGAGGCGTTCGCGCCGCTTGCGCCGCAGAAAATCGATCATTTGTCCATTGAAGCAGGCCGACGGGCCGGCCGGGCGACGCTGCCCGGCCGGCCCGCGGAGCACGAGGGGCCGCAGGCCTATCCGCCGCTCAACTGGGACAGGCTCGGGACCTTGTCGGTCACCGTGGCGCCGGCGCCCGCGCCCGCACCCTTGACGCCGGTGATGACGTCCTGGAGGGAGCTCAGGTCGGAGTCGGTCGCATCGCCCTTGCGCAGCTTGGAACCCAGCCCCTTGAGGGACGCGATGCCCGCCGTCAGCGGGGCCACCGCCTTCGACAGCAACGGGTCGCCCTTGGCGTTGTCCGCGGCCGCCTTCAGCCGGTTGTACGCGAAGGCGCCCGCGAGGCCCGCCTTGACGAGGGCGAACGTACGGCCCTTGGCGCCCTTCTTGAACTTGCCCGCACGGTACGGCTTGATGATCCACTGGTAGGTGGCCCCGGCCGCGAGCCCCGCGTTGGCGACGAACCGCGTCTTCGCGAACTTCTGCTTCTCCGCGGGGGTGCTGGGCGCGGGGGAGGCTGCGGCCGCCTCGTCGGCGGTCTCCTGCCAGGCGGCCGCCTGCGCGGTCAGCGCCTGCACGGCGAGCGCCTCGTCGGCGACCTGCTGCTGCGCCGCCAAGGACAGCGCGATGTCCGCGCGCGCGGGCTCACCGCCTCCGGATCCACTGGCGGAGCCGCCGCCGCAGGCGGTGGCGCCCGCGAGCAGCGCGCCGGACACGAGCAGGGCCGTGACGGCGCGGCGGAACCGGGTGCTGGTGGGTATGGACTCGCTGGGTTTCGACACGGTGGACCTCCGGGGAGTGAGGTGTCTCCCGCAGCGTCACCCGGGCCCCGGCGCTGCGCCACTTGGCTGACCCGTTCGGGTTTGCTTCACCCGGACGGGGCAAGACGCGCTGCATGCGCACACACACCGGAGTACACGCCCGAGGAGGCGTTCAAGCCGGCCGGGTCGTCGCCGCGGTGGCGGACGTCATGGCCTTTACGATCGGCTTGTGGGTCCTTCTCTACTTCCTCGACGCCAACCGGGGCAACGGCCTCGTGGAGTTCGTCCACGACGCCGCCACCTGGCTGGCCGGATGGTCCTACGACCTGTTCACCTTCGACCGGGAGTGGGTCCAGGTCGTGGTCGGCTACGGCGTGGCGGCCGTGGCCTACCTCGTCATCGGCCACCTCGTCGCGGGCCGGCTCTACCGCCGCTGACCGCGCGCTCCCCCACGGGCAGGCCCCCGTCCGCGGCGGCCTGCCCCCGCCGTGCCCGCCGCCCTACCGGCAGCAGTCGGGCTCCAGTCCGGACGGCAGCTCCAGCCCCCCGAACACCGCCCCGGTGGCCTCGTCCCCGCCCAGCGCGGCCACGGCGAGCAGCAGCGACCCGGCCGTCCAGGTCGTCTGCTCGACCGGCCACACCGCCTTGTCCTCGAAGACGTAGCCCGTCCAGTACATGCCGTTGTCCGCGCGCAGGTGCGTGATCGAGCGCAGGATCTCCAGCGCCCGGTCCGACTCACCCGTCGCCCACAGGGCCAGCGCGAGCTCGCAGGACTCCCCGCCCGTCACCCACGGGTTCGGCAGGACGCAGCGCACACCGAGCCCGGGGACCACGAACTCGTCCCAGCGCTCCTCGATCCGCGCCTTCGCCTGCGCGCCGCAGAGGGCGCCGCCCAGCACCGGGTAGTACCAGTCCATCGAGTACCGGGACTTGTCCAGGAACCGCTCGGGGTGGCGCCGGATCGCGTGCCCGAGGGCCCCCGCCGCCAGCTCCCAGTCCGGCTGCGGCTCCTCGCGGTGCTCGGCGATCGCCAGCGCGCAGCGCAGCGCCTGGTGGATCGAGGAGGAGCCGGTGAGCAGCGCGTCCGTGACGGCGCTGCCGTCGGCCTCCCGCTTCCAGCCGATCTCCCCGCCCGGCTGCTGCAGCGCCAGCACGAACTCGGTCGCCGAGTGGACGACCGGCCACATGCGGTCCAGGAACGGGTCGTCGCCGGTGGCCAGGTAGTGGTGCCAGACGCCGACGGCTATGTACGCGACGAAGTTGCTCTCCCGGCTCGCGTCCTGCGGCGCGGCGGTGTCCACTCCGTCCGGCCGGTCCGCGTACGCCGCGTACCAGGAGCCGTCGGCGTTCTGGTGCCGGGCGAGCCAGTCGTACGCCCGCTCCGCGGCCTCGTGCTCGCCCGCCACGTCCAGGGCCATCGCGGCCTCGGTGTGGTCCCACGGGTCCAGGTGGTGGCCGCGGAACCACGGGATGGCCCCGTCGGATCGCTGCGCGGCGAGGATGCCGGCCACCGTCCCGGCGGCCTCCTCGGCCGTCAGTACGCCGTCCAGGACCAGGCGTTCGGTGCGCCCGGGCGAGCTCACTTCGCTGCGCCGACGGGAAGGTGCGGCTTCGTCGCGTACGCCACGAAGCTCTTGCCGATGACCGGGTTGAGCGCCTGCTCCGCGAGCCGCGTGGCCAGCGGCTTCTTCATGATGTCCCAGACCAGGAGCTTGTGGTACGCCTTCACCGGCAGCGCCTGGTCGTTGTCGACGCCGAACGCGCACTTGAGCCACCAGTACGGGGAGTGCAGCCCGTGGGCGTGGTGGGTGCCGTACGGCTTGAGGCCGGCGGCCTCCATCTTCCCGAGCAGTTCGTCGGCCTTGTAGATGCGGATGTGGCCGCCCTCGACCTCGTGGTACGCGTCGCTCAGCGCCCAGCAGATCTTCTCCGGGCCGTAGCGCGGGACGGTGATGGCGATGCGGCCGCCGGGCTTCAGGACGCGGACCATCTCGGCGAGCACGCCCTTGTCGTCGGGGATGTGCTCCATCACCTCGGAGATGATGACGACATCGAAGGACTCGTCCGGGAAGGGCAGGGCCAGCGCGTCGCCCTCCATCGCGGTGGCGGTGGCGCCGGCCGGGGCCTCACCGGCCTCCTTCATGGCGGCGAACCACTTGGCGACCTCGCGGATCTCCTCGCCGTTGCGGTCGACTGCGACCACCTGGGCGCCGCGCCGGTAGCACTCGAAGGCGTGCCGGCCGGCGCCGCAGCCCAGATCGAGCACACGGTCGCCTGCGGCGAGCGGGAACCGGGAGAAATCGACGGTCAGCACGGGGTCCTGCCTTCGCGGTCGCGGGGGTGTACGGGGGTGGTGTGGAGAAGACGGAAGGTCACCGCGCGCGGCGGCTGCGGGCTGCCTGCTCGACGGCGGCACGGTAGAGCACGGCGGTGCCCTCGGCGGCTCTGGCCCACGTGAACCGGGACAGCACCCGCTCGCGTCCGGCCGCGCCGAGGCGGGCCCGCAGCTGCGCGTCGCCCAGCAGCCGGCCCAGGGCGGCGGCCAGCGCACCCGCGTCGCCGGGCGGCACCGCGAGACAGGTCTCGCCGTCCGGGCCCGCGACCTCGGGGATCGCACCGCCGGTGGTGGCGACCAGCGGGGTACCGGTGGCCATGGCCTCGGCGGCGGGCAGCGAGAAGCCCTCGTACAGCGAAGGCACGCAGGCGATCTGCGCGCTGCGCACCAGGTCGACGAGCTCGGCGTCGGTGATGCCCTTGACGAAGCGGACCGCGTCCTGGAGCCCGTACGTCTCGATCGCGCGGGCGACGGGGCCCTTCTCGGCCCGCTTGCCGACGACGACGAGATGGGCGTCGGGCTGCTCGGTGCGCAGCTTCGCGAGTGCCTCGACGAGATGGACGAGGCCCTTGAGCGGGACGTCGGCGCTGGAGGTGGTGACGATCCGTCCGGGCACCTCGGCGACGGACGCGTCGGGCGACCACAGGTCGGTGTCGGCGCCGATGTGGACGACGTGGATGCGCTCGTCGCGCACGCCCAGGTGCTCGGCGATCTCCTGCTTGGAGGAGCCGGAGACGGTCAGCACGGAGGGCAGCCGGCGGGCGACGCGCCCCTGCATGCGCGTGAAGCCGTACCAGCGGCGGACGGAGAGCCGCTTCTTGCGGTCCTGCGCGGCGTCCAGGTCCAGCTGCCGGTCCACGGTGATGGGGTGGTGGATGGTGGTGACGAGCGGGGCGCCGAGGTCGGCGAGCAGGCCGTAGCCGAGCGTCTGGTTGTCGTGGATGACGTCGAACTCGCCCGCGCGGGCGGCGAGATGGCGCCGGGCCCGCAGCGAGAAGGTCAGCGGCTCGGGGAATCCGCCGGTCCACATGGTGGCGACCTCGAGCGCGTCGATCCAGTCCCGGTACTCGTCGCGCTTCGGCGTACGGAACGGGTCGGGGTGCCGGTACAGGTCCAGGCTCGGCAGCTCGGTGAGCGTGGCGCCGGTGTCGAGGACCGGGTACGGCTGCGCGCCGATGACCTCGACGCTGTGGCCGAGCTTCACGAGCTCCCGCGAGAGGTGCCGGACGTAGACGCCCTGGCCGCCGCAGAACGGGTTCCCCTTATAGGTGAGGAGTGCGATGCGCAACGGGCGGTCGCCGTCGGTGGCGGAACCCGCGAAAGGGCTTGTCACCATGGCCTCAGCGGTCACTCTCGGCCCCCTTCTCCCTGCACTTTCGCCGGAGCGTAACCGCTCGCATAATGTAGAACAAGTTTCAGACTTGATCCGTCGAAGACCATTGAATCTACCGGCCGGAAACCACACCGTAAGAGGCGGAGCAGGTGATTCACGCCACGGCTTCGACGCCTGACATGCTGGCTGCAGATCACCTGTCGATACACGACGCGAACAGGCCGGAAGTCAGCACCGCAACGACACGGAACGCCATGGAACGGGACAGATGACAGCGGATGCGAAAGCCGTCGCCATGACGGCGTCCCCTCCCCTGACGGAGCGCCAGGAGGCGCGCCGCCGCCGGATCCTGCACGCCAGCGCGCAGCTGGCAAGCCGGGGCGGCTTCGACGCCGTCCAGATGCGGGAGGTCGCCGAGGCGGCCGGAGTCGCACTGGGCACGCTGTACCGGTACTTCCCGTCGAAGGTGCACCTGCTCGTCGCCACCATGCAGGACCAGCTGCAGCACATGCACACGACACTCCGCAAACGCCCCCCGGCGGGCGAGGACCCGGCCGCCCGGGTCGCGGAGACCCTGATGCGCGCCTTCCGGGCGCTGCAGCGGGAACCGCACCTCGCCGACGCGATGGTCCGCGCACTGACGTTCGCGGACCGCAGTGTGAGCGCCGAGGTGGACACGGTGTCCCGGCTGACCACGGCGATCATCCTGGACGCGATGGGCCTGGAGGCCCCGCCGACGGCGGAGCAGCTCTCGGCGGTCCGGGTGATCGAGCACACCTGGCACTCGGCACTGATCACCTGGCTCTCGGGCCGCGCCTCGATCGCCCAGGTCAAGATCGACATCGAAATGGTCTGCCGTCTGATCACGCTGACGGCGCCTGGGGCGGGGGCGGGGTCTTCGGATTCGGCCTGAAAGGTACAGCCTGGAGGGGGTCGGGCGGCGGGGCGAGGGCTTCGGGGGCGGGCGGGACTTGTGTGCTCGGGGTCGGTGGTGTGTCCGGGGGCGTCCCGTCAGTCCACTGTCCTTCCGTGTCCGGTCGGTCCGTCAAGGGCGCTCCCTGCGGTCGCGTCGCTCCGCGATGGCCTTCGGCCACCCTTGACCGACCGCCCCGCCCCGGAATGCCATAAGACTGCCGGGAAACCCCCGAAGGAATGGCCGGGAGGTTCATGTCCAGGGACGGGCCCTCAGCGATGCCGACCGGCGCCTCCTGCCCATCAGCACGACCAGCGGTCGCCGTGAGCAGTCATTCCGCACCTCGGTGGGCCCCAACCTGCACCGGATGACGATGGGATGACCATCCCCCACCGGTTCGCGACGGATCGCTACGCGCTTCTCCCGGCATGGCGTCCGACGACCGTCCGGGGCTGGTCAAAAGGCGGCGAAGGCTCATCAGCCGGTGCAGCGCTTGCTGTTGAGTGCGGTCGCGGCGCCCTTGTCGTAACCGGCCTGCCAGTTCGGATCCGGTGCGAGCTGCTTCGGCGCGTTCTTCTGGCAGGTCGCAAGTGTTTCCTTGAGTCCTTGCTGGAAGCCCGTGCTGTATTGGTTCTCGCCTTGGTTCGTCGTCGTGCTGTCGCCGACGCATGTGGTGCGCTGACTCTCAGCGGGGGTCGGCGCGTTGGACCACTCGACGACGTAGTTGCCAGGCGGCAGCATCGAGATGGTCGGCGTGCCCTTGTGGATGATCTTCGAGACGTTGCTGCCCGTCTCCGTCACCCGCATGTCACCGCTGAACCCGGAGACCGTGAGCGTCACGGTGTTCGACGGGCCGGCCGCGGCCGTGCAGGCGGCGGTGACCAGGGTTGGCGAGGCCGCCACGGCATGAGCTGCCGGGAAGAGTCCGGCCATGGAAACGATGAGGACTCCGACGAGAGCCGGCCGGCTGGGTCCGTTCATGGTTTCGCCTTCCCCTTCACACCTCCCCTCTCCATGCTCCTCCCCCGCCCCGCCCCTGTCGACCGGGCGCCGCACGGTGTGCGATCAGCCCCGGACGGTCGTCGGACGCCATGCCGGGAGAAGCGCGTAGCGATCCGTCGCGAACCGGTGGGGGATGGTCATCTCATCGCCATCCGGTGCAGGTTGGGGCCCACCGAGGTGCGGATGGCTGCTGATGACGCCCTCTGGGTGTGCTGATGGGCAGGAGGCGCCGATCGGCATCGCTGAGGGCCCGTTCCTGCCCGGTAAACCCCCGGCCATCCTTCGGGGGCTTCCCGGCAGTCTGTTGTCTTTCCGGGGCGGGGCGGTCGGTCAAGGGTGGAGCGCAGCGACATCGCGGAGCGACGCGAACGAAGTGAGCGCCCTTGACGGACCGACCCGACACGGAAGGACAACAGACTGCCGGGACGCCCCCGGACACACCACCGACCCCGCCCCACCAGGACCCCGCCCCCCGAAGCCCCCGCCCCGTCCCGCCCCCTACTCCTCCGGCGGAAACACCGCCTCCCCGCTCCCGGCCAGCGTGATCAGGATGGCCTCCACCGGGCAGCCCTCCGCCGCCGTCAGGATCGGTTCGTTCGCGTCCGTCTCCGGATCCCGCGGATGCGACTGGCGCGCCGAGTCCAGCGCGAAGCCCTCCGGCGCGTGGTTCACGCACATCCCCGAGCCGATGCAGACCCCCCGGTCCACCTCCACCACCCAGCGGTCACCCACGGCGCTCACGCACCCGCCGCGTAGCCCGCCGGCAGGTGGATCATCTTGTGCTCCAGGTACTCGCTCAGCCCCTCGGGCCCGAACTCCCGCCCCACACCGCTGTTCTTGTAGCCGCCGAACGGCCCCAGCATGTCCAGGCTGAAGGTGTTCACGTTGAAGGTGCCCGTCCGCACCTGCCGGGCGAAGTCGATGCCGTGCTCGACGTCCCCCGTCCAGACGCTGCCGCTCAGACCGAACTCCGAGTCGTTGGCGACCCGTACCGCCTCCGCCTCGTCCGCGTACGGGATCAGACAGACGACCGGCCCGAAGATCTCCTCGCGGGCGATCCGCATCGAGTTGTCCACGTCCCCGAAGAGCGTCGGTTCCACGTACCAGCCCCGCTCCAGCCCCGCCGGGCGGCCGCCACCCGCCAGGACCTTCGCGCCCTCCTCCTGCCCGATCCGGATGTAGTCCAGCGACCGCTGCTGCTGCCGCCTGGCCACCAGCGGCCCGAGCTGCGTCGCCGGGTCCAGCGGGTCGCCGACCACCAGCGCGCCGGCCGCGGCCGCGAGCGCCTCCGCGACCTCCTCGTACCGGCTGCGCGGCGCGAGCACCCGGGTCTGGGCCACGCAGGCCTGCCCGTTGTTCATCCAGGCCGCCGGGACGATGCCCGCGATGGTCGACTCCAGGTCGGCGTCCGGCAGGATCACGGCGGCGGACTTGCCGCCGAGTTCGAGCGTGACCCGCGTCAGGTTGCGGGCGGCGACCTCCATCACGCGCCGGCCGGCCGCGACCGAGCCGGTGAAGGCCACCTTGTCGACACCGGGGTGGCCGACCAGGTACTCGCTGACCTCCCGGTCGGCGGGCAGGATCGACAGCACCCCCTCCGGCAGCCCGGCCTCGCGCGCGATGTCGGCGAGGATGTACGAGTCCAGCGGCGACTCGGGGGACGGCTTCAGGATCACCGTCGACCCCGTCAGCAGTGCGGGCGCCAGTTTCGCGGCGGCCACGAACTGCGGCACGTTCCATGGGATGACGGCCGCGACCACGCCCACCGGCTCCCGGCGCACCAGGATCGGCCCGAGCACGCCTTGGCGGTGCTCCTCGTACGGGTAGGCGCGCGCGACCTGGATCGCTGCGTCGTAGACCATCATCGGGCCGAGTGCCTGTGCGAGGACGCTCCAGGAGTACGGGGACCCGTTCTGCGAGCTGATCGACCGGGCGATCTCCTCGTGCCGGACGGCGATCGCGTCCTTGATCCGGGTGACGACGGCGATCCGCTCGTCCAGGGACATCCGGGGCCAGGGCCCCTCGTCGAAGGCCTTGCGCGCGACCGCGACGGCGCGGTCCACGTCCGCGCGGGAGGCGTGCGGGACGCTGCCGATGACCTGCTCGGTGTGGGGGGAGACGATCTCGATCGTGTCGGTGCCCAGCGGATCCGTCCACTCCCCGCCGATGAACAGGTGTCCGTGTTCCACGAGCTCGGTCATGGCTGCTGCCTCCTGCGGCTTGGCGTTCCAGAACTGATACCAGTTCTAGTTCGAGGAGTCCACGGCCTGGACGGAACAGCCCGGAAGATCCAACAAGGGGTTGCGGCTAGTCAGAACCGCCCGCAGATGGTCGACTTGGGCTACTACTGGAACACGTTCTTGTAAGAGTGAGCCGGGCGGCGCAGACGCGGCCGGGCGCAGACAGGGAGCCCTCATGCCTCAGGACACGCCTCAGGACACGACGCCGCAGGCCACGCCCCCCGCTGCCGCGGCCGCGCCCCCCATCACGCCCCACGTCACCGACCACGGCGGCGGTGTCCGCGGCATCAAGGTCCCGATCCCCGACAACCCGCTGGGCCACACGCTCGTCCACGTCCTCGACACCGACCGCGGCCCGGTCCTCGTCGACACCGGCTGGGACGACCCGGAGTCCTGGGACACCCTCGTCGCCGGCCTGGGCGCGCTCGGCATCGCGATCGCCGACGTCCACGGCGTGGTCATCACCCACCACCACCCCGACCACCACGGCCTGTCCGGCCGGGTCCGCGAGGCCTCCGGGGCGTGGATCGCCATGCACGCCGCCGACACCGCGGTCGTCGTACGGACCCGCTCCGCCGAGCCCGGCACCTGGTTCGACTACATGAGCGAGAAGCTGGCCGCCGCCGGAGCCCCCGAGGAGCACATCGCCCCCCTGAGGGCCGCCCGCGCGAGCGGCCGCCCGCGCACCCTGCCCGGCCTGCGGGCCGCGGTCCCCGACCGGGAGATCGTCCCCGGCGAGCTGCTCCCCCTCGCCGGACGCCGCCTGCGCGCCATCTGGACCCCGGGGCACACCCCCGGCCATGTCTGCCTGCACCTGGAGGAGCGGCATCCGGCGAACCTCCCCGGCAACGGCCGCCTCTTCTCCGGGGACCACCTGCTGCCCGGAATCTCCCCGCACATCGGCCTCTACGAGGACCCGTCGTCCGAGCTGGCCACCGATCCCCTCGGCGACTACCTCGACTCCCTCGAACGCATCGGCCGCCTCGACCCGGCCGAGGTCCTCCCGGCACACCAGCACGCCTTCACCGACGCCCCGGCCCGGGTACGCGAACTGCTGCACCACCACGAGGAGCGGCTGACCGGCCTGCGGAAGCTGCTGGCCGAGCCGCTGACCCCGTGGGAGCTGGCGGAGCGCATGGAGTGGAACCGGCCCTGGGAGCAGATCCCGTACGGCTCCCGCAGCATCGCCGTCTCGGAAGCGGAAGCCCACCTGCGGCGGCTGGTGAAGCAGGGCCGGGCGGAGGCGGTCCCGGGCAGCGACCCGGTCACCTACCGCGCACTGTGACGGCGACGGGCCCCGCGGTAAGGGGCGCTACGGGCGGACGCCACCCTTCCGGACTGCTACGGGCCGGTACAGTGAACCCGTCGTCCACCCTTCCGTACGAGGGGAAGCCGGTGCGATTCCGGCGCTGACCCGCAACCGTGACCCGCCCAGGCCCCTGCCGGGCGGGGAGCCGGACCGCCCCGTACGCGAGGTGCGCGGCTCGCGCCGCCGGAGTCCCCGGCGGCCGGCACCGTCGAGGTAAACGGAGCCGGAGCCCGGTGCCCTGTGCGGGCCTGCTCTCCTGCTCCCCAGCACGAGAGGCACCCGCCCCCATGAACGTCCGCCGCAGCGCCGCCGCGCTCGCCGCCTCCGCCGTGCTCTGCGTGGGCGCCGCCCCCGCAGCCCTCGCCGCACCCTCCCCCTCCACCCCGCCGGCCCCGGTGATCCCCTCCGGCCTCTACGGCAAGAAGGACCCGACGTACGACGGCGTGTGGCGGCAGTCCTTCGCGCTGCTGGCCCAGAACACGGTCGGTGTGAAGCCGGCCAAGGAGGCCGTCGACTGGCTCGCCGGGCAGCAGTGCGCGAACGGCGGCTTCGCCTCCTTCCGCGCGGACGCGGCCACCGCCTGCGACGACAAGACGATGTTCGACACGAACGCCACCGCGGTGGCCGTGCAGGCGCTGAAGGCGACGGGCGGCCGGGACGCGGCCGTCAAGAAGGCCGTGGACTGGCTGAAGTCCGTCCAGAACGAGGACGGCGGCTGGGCCTTCGTCCCCGGCACCCCGAGCGAGGGCAACTCCACGTCCATCGTCATCAGCGCGCTGGCGGTGGCGGGCGAGAAGCCGGCCGAGGTGAAGTCGAAGGCCGGCAAGTCCGCGTACGAGGGCCTGCTCGCCTTCCAGCTGGGCTGCGCCGCCGAGCCGGCCGCCGACCGGGGTGCCTTCGGGTACCAGCCGGCGCCGGACGGCAAGCTCCCGGCCGACGCCGACGCCACGGCCGCCGCCGTCCTGGCCGGCCTGGGCCAGGGCTCGGTCGTCTCCCCCCAGTCCACGGACACCCCCGCGGCCGCACTGGCCTGCCCGGCGGGCGCCGCCGACCCGGCGGCCGCGGCGCAGGGCGCGGCCGGCTACCTGGCCGAGACGCTGAAGAAGGACGGCCACCTCACGGCCGTCACCCCGGGCGCCGACCAGCCGACCGCGGACACCGGCAACACCGCCGACGCGGTGATCGCCCTGGCCGCGGCCGGACACAAGCAGTCGGCGGCGGGCGCGCTGGAGTGGCTGAAGACGAACTCGGCGGAGTGGGCCAAGGACAGCCCGGCGGCCCTCGGCACCCTGGTCCTGGCCGCGCATGCGACGGGCACGGACCCGAAGTCGTTCGGCGGCACCGACCTGGTGACGGCCCTGAACGCGACGGGCCCGGCCCCGCAGACCTCCGCGACGGCGCAGCCCAGGTCGAACACGTCGGACGCGAAGGACGAGGGCAACGACTCGAACGTCTGGTGGATCGTGGGCGCGGGCCTGGCGGCCGGCATGGGCATCGGCGTCCTGCTGAGCGGCCGCCGGAAGAAGAACCAGCTCTGATGCGCCGCAGCCCGACCCCGCTGGTCCTCGCGTTCGGCATCCTCCTCACCCTCCTGGCATCCTCCCCGGCCCTGGCGGCGGGCTACCGCTACTGGTCGTTCTGGGAGGGCTCGGGAGGCCAGTGGCACTACGCCACGCAGGGCCCCTCGACGGCCCGGCCGGCGGACGGCTCGGCCCTGGGCTTCCGCTTCTCGGTGAGCCAGGACGCAGCGGCCGAGGCGGCGAAGCCGCGCGCCGCGGCCGATTTCGCGGCGGTCTGCGCGGCCACTCCGGCCGTGGAGGGCCGCAAGCGGATCGCGGTGGTCGTGGACTTCGGCGTGCCGGCGGACGCCCCGGCGGGCGACGCCCCGCCGCAGGACGCCCCGCGCACGGCCTGCGCCCAGGTCGCCCCGGACGCCACGGCGGCCGAGGCCCTGGCGCAGGCCGCCAAGCCGCTCCGCTACAACAGCGCCGCGCTGCTGTGCGCGGTCTCGGGCTACCCGAAGCAGGGCTGCGGCGAACCGATCGCGGACGCGGAGGAAAAGCCGCGGGCGGATGCGACGCCGAAGCCGTCGGCGCAGGCCGAGCCCGCGGACGGCGGCCCGTCGACCTCCCTGCTGGCCGGCCTGGCGGCGGTGGCCGCCCTGGCGGCGGCCGCGGTCTGGCAGTCCCGCCGCCGCCGATGACACCCCCCACCGCCCCCGGCTCACCCGAGTCCCCCCGCCCGGCGGAGCCGACGGACGCGGCGGCGGCCGGTGTGCACGGGGCCGGAATGGCCACCCGCGCCGGCGGCGCCGCTGGGTACGGCGGCCTTCGGCGGGCCACGGCGGGCGGTGCGGGTACGGTCCGCCCCCGCCGGCCCGCGGACGAAGGCGTGACACGGCCCGGGCCCGGGCCGGCCGGGGCGGGTGGTCCCGGGCCGGGGCCGACGTACAGGACGAGCCGGGTGCACCGGCTGGCGGCTCCGCGGGCCCGTCGGGGCAACGCCCTGCACGCGGGGGCGTGGTGGCTCTGGGCGCTCGGCCTCGCCACCGCCGCCTCGCGCACCACCAATCCGCTGCTCCTCGGCCTGATCGCCGGCGTGGCCGGCTACGTCGTGGCCGCCCGCCGGACCGCGGCCCCCTGGGCCCGTTCCTACGGCGCGTTCCTGAGGCTCGGCCTCTTCGTCATCGGACTCCGGCTCCTCTTCTCCGTGCTGCTCGGCTCCCCGATCCCCGGCGCGCACGTCCTGTTCGCCCTCCCCGAGGTGCCGCTGCCCGCCTGGGCGGCCCAGGGGATCCGCCTCGGCGGGCGCGTCAGCGCCGAGCAGCTCGTCTTCGCCTTCTACGACGGCGCCAAGCTGGCCACCCTCCTCGTCTGCGTCGGCGCGGCCAACGCCCTCGCCAACCCGGCGCGGCTGCTGAAGTCCCTCCCGGCCGCCCTCTACGAGGCCGGGGTCGCCGTCGTCGTCGCCATGACCTTCGCGCCGAACATGGTCGCCGACGTCGCCCGCCTGCGAACCGCCCGCCGCCTGCGCGGGCGCCCCACCGGCGGCGTCAAGGCGATCCTCCAGATCGGCCTGCCCGTCCTGGAGGGCGCGCTGGAGCGCTCCGTCGCCGTCGCCGCCTCGATGGACGCGCGCGGCTACGGCCGCACCGCGCAGGTCCCGCCCGCCGTCCGGCACACCACCAACGTCCTCACCCTGGGCGGGCTGCTCGGCATGTGCGCCGGCACGTACGGGCTGCTCGCCGCCGAGGGCGCCGCGTACGGTCTGCCGGTCCTCGCGATCGGGCTCGGCCTGGCACTCGCCGGCCTGCGCCTCGGCGGGCGGCGCAGCATCCGGACCCGCTACCGGCCCGATCGGTGGGGGTGGCGCGCGTGGGTGGTCGCCGGGTCGGGTGCGGCGGTCGCCGCCGCCCTGATCCGCGCCGGGTCGCTCGACCCGGCCGCCCTCCAGCCGGGCGTCGTCCCGCTGGTCGCCCCGGCCCTGCCCCTGTGGCCGGCGGCGGCGATCCTGATCGGCCTGCTCCCGGCGTTCGTCGCCCCCGTACCTCCGAAGGAGTCGTCGCAGTGATCCGCTTCGAGCAGGTGTCGGTCACGTACGACGGCGCGGCGCAGCCCTCCCTCCGTGATGTGGATCTGGTGATCCCGGAGGGCGAGCTCACGCTCCTCGTGGGCCCGTCGGGCGTCGGCAAGTCCACCCTCCTCGGTGCCGTCTGCGGCCTGGTCCCGCACTTCACCGGGGGCACGCTGCGGGGCCGCGTCACGGTCGACGGCCGCGACACCCGTACGCACAAGCCGCGCGAGCTCGCCGACGTGGTGGGCACGGTCGGTCAGGACCCGCTCGCCCATTTCGTGACGGACGTGGTCGAGGACGAGCTGGCGTACGGCATGGAATCGCTCGGCCTGGCCCCGGCCGTCATGCGCCGCCGCGTCGAGGAGGCCCTGGACCTGCTCGGCCTGAACGAACTGCGCGACCGCCCCATCGCCACCCTGTCCGGGGGCCAGCAGCAGCGGGTCGCGATCGGCTCGGTCCTGACCCCGCACCCGAAGGTCCTGGTCCTGGACGAGCCCACCTCGGCCCTGGACCCGGCCGCCGCCGAGGAGGTGCTCGCGGTCCTTCAGCGGCTGGTGCACGACCTGGGCACGACGGTCCTGCTGGCGGAACACCGCCTGGAGCGGGTGGTCCAGTACGCGGACCGGGTCCTCCTCCTCCCGTCCCCGGGCGCGGCCCCCCTCCTCGGCAGCCCGTCCGAGATCATGGCCGTCTCCCCCGTCCACCCCCCGGTGGTGGCCCTGGGCCGCCTGGCGGGCTGGTACCCCCTCCCCCTCTCGATCCGCGACGCCCGCCGCCACGCCCCGCCCCTCCTGACCCGCCTCCCCACGACCCCGCCCCCGGCCCCTGCCGCCACCCCGGCCCACCTGACGCCCGCGCCCGCGCCCGCCGCGACCCGGCCGGGTTCCCCGGCGTCCGCCGCCACCCCGGCCCACGTGACGCCCACCACCGCCCGACCGGCGCCCTCGCCCGCCGCGGCGCCGGAGGCCGCCGGGGAGACGGGGTCCGGGGGCGGAGCCCCCGGTTCCGGGAAGGGGCGGGGTGGGGAGAAGGCCCCGCGCAGCGGCCCCGTACCCCGCCCCGGCCTCCTGGCCCGCCTGCTCCGCCGGAGCGAGCCCACCCCCGGCTCCGGCCCCGCCGCGGGCACCGGCACCGGCACCCCGGCGGAGCCGGTGGCCCGGATCGCCGCCCTCTCCCTCCGCCGCGGCCGCGCCGAAGTCCTCCACGGCATCGACCTCTCCGTCGCGGCCGGCGAGACCATCGCCCTCATGGGCCGCAACGGCGCCGGCAAGTCCACCCTCCTCGCCACGCTCATCGGCACGCTCGCCCCCACCACCGGCACCGTGACCGTCGGCGGCCGCACCCCCCACCGCACCGCACCGCAGGAGATGGTCCGCCGCGTCGGCCTCGTCCCCCAGGAGCCCCGCGACCTCCTCTACGCCGACACCGTGGCCGCCGAGTGCTCCGCCGCCGACTCCGACGCCGGCGCAGCGCCCGGCACCTGCCGGGACCTCGTCTCCTCCCTGCTCCCCGGCGTCCCCGACGACACCCATCCCCGGGACCTCTCCGAGGGGCAGCGCCTGGCCCTGGCCCTGGCGCTCGTACTCACCGGCCGGCCCGCCCTGCTCCTGCTCGACGAGCCGACCCGCGGTCTGGACTACGCGGCCAAGGCCCGTCTGATCGAGATCCTGCGGGCGCTGGCCGCCGACGGGCACGCGATCGTCCTCGCCACCCACGACGTGGAGCTCGCCGCCGAGCTGGCCCACCGGGTCGTGATCCTGGCCGGCGGCGAGATCGTCGCGGACGGCCCGACCGCCGAGGTCGTCGTATCGTCCCCGGCCTTCGCACCGCAGGTGGCCAAGATCCTGGCCCCGGCCCACTGGCTCACGGTGACCCAGGTCGCGGAGGCCCTGACCGAAGCGGCACCCCGGGCCCAGGCCGAGCCCCGGGCCCAGGCCGCCCCGCAAGCGGAGGCCGCCCCGCAAGGCGAGGCCACACCCCGAGCCGAGGAAACGCCATGAGCGCCCGCCCCCTGCGCATCGGCCCCCGCGCCGCCGCCGCGCTGCTCCTCGTCACCCTCATCGGCATCGCGGCCTTCGGCTGGCCACTCCTCGCCGACCGCCAGTCCGGCCTGGCCCACTCCCAGGACGCCCCCTGGCTCTTCGCCGGGCTGCTCCCCCTCCTCGTCGCCGTGGTCGTCGCGACCATCGCGGACCAGGGCATGGACGCGAAGGCCGTGGCGATGCTCGGCGTGCTCGCCGCGGTCGGGGCGGCCCTGCGGCCGCTGGGCGCCGGCACGGCCGGCCTGGAGCCGATGTTCTTCCTGATGGTGCTCAGCGGCCGCGTCCTCGGCCCGGGTTTCGGCTTCGTCCTCGGCTCGGTCACGATGTTCGCCTCCGCCCTGCTCACGGGCGGGGTCGGGCCGTGGATGCCGTTCCAGATGCTGGCCATGGGCTGGTTCTCGATGGGCGCCGGGCTGCTGCCCGGTGCCCAGAGGCTCCGGGGCCGGGCGGAGCTGCTGATGCTGGCGGCGTACGGGTTCGCCGGCTCGTTCGCGTACGGCACGATCATGAACTTGCAGGGCTGGGTGCTCCTGCAGGGCATGGGCCAGGGCATCTCGTTCCACCCCGGGGATCCGGTCCCCGCGAATCTGGCGCGTTTCGCCGCGTACTGCGTGGCGACGTCGCTGGGCTGGGACCTGGGCCGGGCCGTGCTGACCGTCGTACTGACCTTCGCGATCGGCGGCACGCTGCTGAAGGCGCTGCGGCGGGCGGTGCGGAAAGCGGCGTTCGAGGTGCCGGTTGCCTTCGGTTCGCGTTGAAAGTGGCCTGGCGCACAGCCCTTTTCGTGTAGCGAACCGCCACAGACCGTGACATTCGGGCCCCCTGCCGGTGACTCACCCCATAGGACCCACGTCACATACGACCCGCTCTAGTGGTCCGCGGACCCCGCTCCCCCACGGCCCGGAGCCCTGATCGCGGGCTGGGCGCTGCGAAGCCCGCTAGTAACAGCACTCGTTGCCAGCACCCCGCCGGCCTGTCTAA
>NZ_JBHYXN010000052.1:0-53232 GCF_042752335.1 Streptomyces sp. NPDC059355
CCCTCGTCGGAGGGGGCCGGGGCCCTGGCGTACGGAGCGGACCTACACGGGGTTCTGGCTCTGCAGCGCCACCGACAGCTCCGCCGCGACGTTCTGCAGGATCGGCACGAAGGACTCGGCGACGGCCTCGGTCACGCGGCCCGCCGGACCCGAGATGGAGATCGCGGCGGCGGTCGGCGAGTTCGGCACCGACACGGCGAGGCAGCGGACCCCTATCTCCTGCTCGTTGTCGTCGACCGCGTAGCCCGCCTTGCGGACCTGCTCCAGAGCCTCCAGGAAGCCCTCCGGCGTGGTGATGGTCTTCTCGGTCGCGGCCGGCATCCCGGTGCGCGCCAGCAGCGCCCGTACCTCGTCGGCGGGCGTGTACGCGAGCAGCGCCTTGCCCACGCCGGTGGAGTGCGGCAGCACCCGGCGGCCGACCTCGGTGAACATGCGCATGGAGTGCTTGGAGGGCACCTGGGCGACGTAGACGATCTCGTCCCCGTCGAGCAGGGCCATGTTGGCCGTCTCGCCGGTCTCCTCGACCAGGCGGGCCAGGTACGGCCGCGCCCAGGTCCCCAGCAGGCGCGACGCGGACTCGCCGAGGCGGATCAGGCGGGGGCCGAGGGAGTACCGTCGATTGGGCTGCTGCCGGACGTAGCCGCATGCGACCAGGGTGCGCATGAGGCGGTGGATGGTGGGCAGCGGCAGACCGCTGGCGGTGGAGAGCTCGCTGAGGCCGACCTCGCCCCCGGCATCGGCCATGCGTTCGAGCAGATCGAAGGCGCGCTCAAGGGACTGAACGCCACCGCTGGCGGCGGTGGGCTTCGCGGAAGCGTCGGTGGTGCTGGCGCTGGACGTCGGCACGGCGCGGTCCTTTCGGTGCTGGCAGGCAAGGAAGCAGCCTACCGGTCGGTCGGCGTCGGCCCTAGAGCCGGGTCGAAGCCGTACCCGCCGGTCAGAGGGGGTTTGTCCGGGTCGCGGACGTCCTCGGGAAGTTACCCGCCCGCCCCCGGTGGTGGTAGCTACATTCTGGATAGTGAAATCTTAATTCCATCCTGTGGAAACATCCAATTGCGATACCGGTGTGTCGGTGCTCTGTCCGGCGGCTCTTGACTGGTCCCGGATCGGCGGCGAGACTCCGTCAACAGAACGTTGAATTTCGCTCTGTGGAAGTAGATGGGGAGGTTCCGGCGTGTCCGACGACGTGGAACTGGTACTGCGCTCGACTCGCGTCATCACCCCCGGGGGGACGCGCGCCGCTTCGGTCGCCGTCGCCGCCGGGAAGATCGTCGCCGTACTGCCGCACGACGCCGAGGTGCCGGCCGGCGCCCGGCTGGAGGACTTCGGCGACGACGTCCTGCTCCCCGGCCTGGTCGACACCCACGTACACGTGAACGACCCGGGGCGCACCGAGTGGGAGGGCTTCTGGACGGCCACCCGCGCCGCCGCGGCCGGAGGCATCACCACGATCCTCGACATGCCGCTGAATTCCCTGCCGCCGACCACCACGGTCGGCAACCTCCGCGTCAAGCAGGAGGTCGCCCGCACCAAGGCGCACGTGGACGTCGGCTTCTGGGGCGGCGCCCTGCCGGACAACGTCAAGGACCTGGCGCCGCTGCACGACGCCGGCGTCTACGGCTTCAAGTGCTTCCTGTCGCCCTCCGGCGTCGACGAGTTCCCCGAGCTCGACCAGGAGCAACTGGCCACCTCCCTCGCCGAGATCACCGGCTTCGGCGGCCTGATGATCGTGCACGCCGAGGACCCGCACCACCTGGACTCAGCCCCGGTCGTCCCCGGACCCAAGTACGCCGACTTCCTGGCCTCCCGCCCGCGCGACGCCGAGAACACCGCGATCGGCAACCTGATCGCCCAGGCCAAGCGGCTGAACGCGCGCGTCCACGTACTGCACCTGTCCTCCTCCGACGCGCTGCCGCTGATCGCCGCCGCCAAGGCCGGGGGTGTCAAGATCACCGTCGAGTCCTGCCCCCACTACCTCACCCTCACCGCCGAGGAAGTGCCGGACGGGGCGAGCGAGTTCAAGTGCTGCCCGCCCATCCGCGAGGCCGCCAACCAGGACCTCCTGTGGGACGCGCTCGCCGACGGCACCATCGACTGCATCGTCTCCGACCACTCGCCCTCCACGGCGGACCTGAAGACGGACGACTTCGCCACCGCATGGGGCGGCATCTCCTCCCTCCAGCTCGGCCTGCCGGCGATCTGGACCGAGGCCCGCCGCCGCGGACGCACCCTCGAGGACGTCGTGCGCTGGATGTCGGCCGCCCCGGCCGCCCTCGCGGGCCTCGCCGGCAAGGGCGCGATCGAGGCCGGCCGCGACGCCGACTTCGCCGTGCTCGCCCCCGAAGAAACGTTCACCGTGGACCCGGCCGAACTCCACCACCGCAACCAGGTCACGGCGTACGCGGGCAAGACCCTGCACGGCGTCGTGAAGTCCACCTGGCTGCGCGGTGCGCAGATCGCCGACCACGGCACCCCGACCGAGCCCACGGGCCGACTCCTCGAAAGGCAGAACTGACCAGTGGCGATTGAATCCTTCACCGGCAACGCGAACCCGTACGGAGGCGGCGACCCGTACGCGGACTACCGCACCGCGGACTTCCCGTTCACCCAGTACGCGAACCTCGCCGCCCGTGAGCTGGGCGCCGGTGTCATCGCCGCCAACGACGAGTTCTTCGCCCAGCGCGAGAACCTGCTGATCTCCGAGGCCGCGCACTTCGACCCCGAGGACTTCGGTCACAAGGGCAAGGTCATGGACGGCTGGGAGACCCGCCGCCGCCGCGGCGTCTCGGCCACCCGGCCCTGGCCGACCCCCGAGGACCACGACTGGGCGCTCGTACGCCTGGGCGCCCCGGGCGTCATCCGCGGCATCGTCGTCGACACCGCCCACTTCCGCGGCAACATGCCGCAGGCCGTCTCCGTCGAGGCCACCAACTGGGCGGGCGCCCTCGCGCCCACCCCGGAGGAGCTCCAGGGCGACGACGTGAAGTGGACGACGATCGTCGCCCGCACCCCGGTCGGCGGCCACGCGGCCAACGGCTTCGAGGTGGACGTGGAGCAGCGCTTCACGCACCTGCGTGTCAACCAGCACCCCGACGGCGGCAGCGCCCGCCTGCGTGTCTACGGCGAGGTCCTGCCCGACCCGAAGTGGCTCGAAGCGCTGGGCTCCTTCGACGTCGTCGCCCTGGAGAACGGCGGCTCCGTCCAGGACGCCTCCAACCGCTTCTACTCCCCGCCGACCAACACCATCAACCCGGGCCGCTCCCGCAAGATGGACGACGGCTGGGAGACCGCCCGCCGCCGCGACAACGGCAACGACTGGATCCGCTACCAGCTGGTGGCCGACTCCGCGATCCGCGCCGTCGAGATCGACACCGCCTACCTCAAGGGCAACTCGGCCGGCTGGGCCTCGCTGTCCGTCAAGTCCGGCGAGGAGGGCGACTGGACGGAGTTCCTGCCGCGGACCCGCCTGCAGCCCGACACCAACCACCGCTTCGTACTGGACACCCCGGCGGTCGGCACGCACGTGCGGATCGACATCTTCCCGGACGGCGGCTTCTCCCGCCTGCGCCTGTACGGCTCGCTGACGGAGGCCGGCGCGGCCGCGCTGACCACCCGCAACCAGGAGCTGGGCGGCTGATCCCGCCCCCGTGACCGCCCCGGGGGCCGACACGCACGGGGCCCGCACGGCCCGATGGGGCACACCGCGAGCGGTGCGCCCCATCGGCGTATCCCGCGTTCGTCACGCCGCGTGCCCGCCGTCGACCGCGAACTCGGCGCCCGTCACATAGGCGGCGTCCGGACCGGCGAGGAAGGACACCAGGCCCGCCACCTCCTGCGCGGTCCCGAAGCGCCCGAGGGCCGTCAGTGCGCTCTGCGCGGCGGCGTAGGGACCGTCCGCCGGGTTCATGTCGGTGTCCACCGGGCCCGGGTGCACGAGGTTCGCGGTGATGCCGCGCTCGCCGAGCTCCCGCGCCAGCGCCTTGTTCAGGCCGGTCAGAGCGGCCTTGCTCATCGCGTACAGGGTGCCGCCGGGGCCGGGGACCCGCGCGGTCATGCAGCTGCCGATGGTGACGATCCGCCCGCCGGAGCCCATCCGGGCGGCCGCGGCCTGAGTGGTCAGGAACACGCCGCGCACGTTGACCGCCAGCACCCGGTCCACATCGGCCGGGGTCAGTGCGTCAAGCGGCCCGAGTACGCCGATGCCCGCGTTGTTCACGAGCGTGTCGATCCGCCCCAGGCCCCGTACGGTCTCCTCCACCGCGGCGACCGCCTGCGCCGGGTCGCCCACGTCGGCCCGGACCGCCAGGGCGCGCCGGCCGAGCGCCTCGATCCCGCACACGACCCCGGCGGCGGCCTCCGCGCCGTGGACGACGTGAGGGCGACATCGGCCCCGTCCCGCGCCAGCCGCAGGGCGGTGGCCGCCCCGATTCCGCGGCTGCCGCCGGTCACCAGTGCCACCACCGCGTCTTTGCTGCCCATGGTCGTACTCCCTCTTTCTCGTTGCCCGACAAGTCGTTGCGGGTTCAATGAAATCGGGGGAGGGGGGCGGGCGCTGGCGGGAATCGGACCTCGCGTTCGCGCGCGCCGCGGGGATGAGTTCCGGGGCGGCGGGGAGTCTGAACCCGTGCAGGGGGAACCCGGGCAGGGGAACCCGCGCAGGAGACACCGGACACAAGGAGTGCAGAGCCATGGGCAAGCTGACCCTCACCACTTTCGTGACCCTCGACGGCGTGATGCAGGCCCCGGGAGGGCCGGAGGAGGACCCCGGCGGCGGGTTCGATTACGGCGGCTGGCTGACCCCCTTCCACGACGAGGGCGTGCACGCGTTCACCATCGAGCTGTTCGACCGGGCCGCGGCCTTCCTGCTCGGGCGCCGGACGTACGAGATCTTCGCCGACTACTGGCCGAAGAGGACCGACCCCACCGACCCGATCGCCAGCCGGCTGAACGGCCTGCCGAAGTACGTGGCCTCGACCACCCTCAAGGATCCGGCCTGGGCGGGGACCACCGTCATCGACGGCGAACAGCTCCAGAGCGAGATCATGCGGATCAAGGACGGGCTGGAGGGGCACCGGGAGCTCCAGGTGCACGGCAGCGGGCAGTTGGCCCAGTGGCTGCTGGCGCGGGACCTCGTGGACGAGCTGAACCTGGAGGTGTACCCCGTCTTCCTGGGCGCCGGCCGGCGGCTGTTCCCGACGGGGGGCCTGCCCACGGCCTACGACCTGGTGGCTTCGCGCACGACGCCGAACGGCGCCGCCATCCTCACGTACCGCCCGACGGGCCGGGCCACCTTCGCCGCCTTCGGCTGATCCGGAAAGGACGGCTCCGGAAGCGACGGCTCCGGAAGGGGCGGCGCGGGCACCGGCCGGGGCTCCGGCGGGCTCCGGCGGGCCCCGGCGAACCCGCTCGACCGCCATGATCGGCTCCGGTACGGTGAGCCGCGCCCGAGGGAGCCGCCGCAGTCTCCACCCGCCCCACGCCGATGGAGAGTCCCCGGTGAGCTCGTCCGCCCTGCTCGCACCCGCCGCCCCCCGCCGCGCCCGGCTCGCCGCCGACCTGCCGGTCCTCGCCGTCGCCGCCGTCTGGGGCGGCAGCTACCTCGCCGCCAAGGGCCTCACCACGGCCCACACCGTGATCGCGGTCCTCGTCCTGCGCTTCGCGCTCGTGGTGCCCGTCCTCGTCGTCGCCGGCCGGCGGAGGCTGCGGGCGCTCACGGCCCGGCAGCTGTCCGGCGCAGGCCTGCTGGGCCTCGTACTCGGCGGGATCTTCCTGCTGGAGACGTACGGCATCGTGCGCACCTCCGCCACCAACGCCGGCCTGATCATCAGCCTGACCATGATCTTCACCCCGCTCGCCGAGGCCGCCGTACGGCGCGAGGCTCCCCCGGGCGCCTTCCTCGCGGGCGCCGCGGCCTCCGTCGCCGGCGTCGTCCTGCTCACCCAGGGCGCCGGGCTCACCGTCCCCGGCGCCGGTGACCTGCTCATCCTCGGCGCGGCCCTCGCCCGGACCCTGCACGTCCTCCTGATGGCGCGGATCAAGTCGGTCCGGGGCGCCGACCCGCTGTCGCTGACCACCGTGCAACTCGGCGGCGCGGTCCTCGTCTTCGCCGCACTGGCCGCCGTACCCGGCACCGGCGACAGCCCCTGGGCGACGGCCGCGGCCTTCGGCCCGGCCCAATGGGCGGGACTCGCCTTCCTCTCCGTCTTCTGCACGCTCTTCGCCTTCTTCGTGCAGATGTGGGCCGTACGCCGCTCCTCGCCCTCCCGCGTCAGCCTGCTGCTCGGCACCGAACCCCTGTGGGCGGCCGCCGCCGGCATCGCCATCGGCGGGGAACACCTCGGCCCGGCCGGGGTCCTGGGCGCCGCGCTCGTCCTCGGCGGCACCGCCTGGGGCCGCCGCGCCGTGGCCGGAAATTGATGGTTCCAGCACTCAGCGGTCGCAATTAATCTGACCGGCATGCCACAACCGGACATCAGCGTGAACGACGCCGACTTCCACGCGGACCCTTACCCGTTCTACGCCCGGCTGCGCGCGGCGGGCCCGGTGCACCAGGTCGACGTCACGGCCGCCGCGTACACGCCCACGTTCCTGGTCGTCGGGTACGAAGAGTCCCGCCGGGCCCTCAACCACCCGGGTCTGCTGAAGAACTGGACCCGCGGCCAGGTCCTGCCGGGCATCGTGACCACCGCCGCCAACAGCAACATGCTGGAGGCCGACCCGCCGCACCACACCCGGCTGCGCCGTCTGGTCGCCCGCGAGTTCACCCTGCGCCGCGTGCAGGCCATGCGCCCCCGCGTCCAGCGGACCGCCGACGAACTGCTCGATGCGATGGCCGCCCGCCCGCAGCGCACGGCCGACCTGATCAAGGCTCTCGCCTTCCCGCTTCCCATGACCGTCATCGGCGAACTCCTCGGCGTCCCGGACGTGGACCGCGAGCGCTTCAGCCACTGGTCCAAGGAGGTACTCGCCCCCACCTCCGTGACCCCGAGCACCACCGCGCACCAGAAGCTCGGCGACTACCTCGCGGAGCTCGTCGAGGCCAAGGCCGAGGAGCCCGGCGAGGACCTGCTCAGCGCCCTCATCCGGACCCGCGACGAGGACGGCGACGCGCTGTCGCCCGACGAGCTGATCGGCATGGCCTTCCTGCTGCTGATCGCCGGCCACGAGACCACCGTCAACCTCATATCCAACGGCACGCGCGCCCTGCTGGCCCACCCGGACCAACTGGCCGCCCTGCGCGCCGACTACGACGGCCTGCTCGACGGCGCGGTCGAGGAGATGCTGCGTTACGACGGCCCGGTGCAGAACACCACCTACCGCTACGCCCCCGAGGACATGGAGCTCGGGGGCACCGCCATCCCGGCCGGGGCCACCGTCCTCGTCTCGCTGGCCGGCGCGGACCGCGACCCCGGGCGGTACGAGGCCCCCGACACCTTCGACATCCGGCGCTCACCGCAGGGCCACCTCGCCTTCGGGCACGGGCTGCACTTCTGCATCGGCGCCCCGCTCGCCCGCATGGAGGGCCGCATCGCGCTCCGCGGGCTGCTGGAGCGCTTCCCCGACCTGGCCGAGGACCCGGCAGAGGAGGCTCCGACGTACATCGGGGGCAGCCTGATCCGGGGCGTGACCCGGCTGCCGGTGCGCTGGTAGCGCCGCCCGTGGCCGATCCCGTACCGCCCCCGCCGCGGCCCCCGGCGCCCCTACAGGTCCGGGAGCTCCGCCATCCGGACCGGGCGCCGCTCCCGCCGCGACACCTCGCAGGCCTCCGCGATGCGCAGCGCGGCCAGGGCCTCCCGGCCGTCGCACGGGTTGGGGCCCTCGCCGCGCACCAGCTTGACGAAGGCCGCCAGCTCCGCCTCGTACGCGGGGGCGAACCGCTCCAGGAACCCCGTCCAGGGCTTGCTCGCCGGGGGCGGGCCGTGCGGTTCGGTCGAGGCGATCGGGGTCCGGTCGTCCAGCCCGGAGGAGACCTGGTCGAGCGTCCCGGCCAGCTCCATCCGGACGTCGTACCCGGCGCCGTTGCACCGGGTGCCCGTACAGGTGGCCAGGGTCCCGTCGTCCAGGGTGAGGAGGGCGATGGCGGTGTCCACGTCGCCGAGTTCCCGGAAGACCGGCCCACCCGCGTCGGAGCCGGTCGCGTACACCTCGCTCACCTCGTGCCCGGTCACCCAGCGGACCATGTCGAAGTCGTGCACGAGGCAGTCCCGGTACAGGCCGCCGGACGTCGCCAGGTACGCGGCGGGCGGCGGCGCCGGATCGGCGGTCATGGTCCGTACGGTGTGCAGCCGCCCCAGGGCCCCGGAGCGCACCAGCTCCCGCGCGGTGCGGCAGCCCGCGTCGAAGCGGCGCATGAAGCCCAGCTGGAGCACCCCGTCCGCGGCGGACACCTCGCGCAGCACGCTCAGTGTCCGGGCCAGATCGGTGGCCAGGGGTTTCTCGCAGAACACCGGGAGCCCGCCGCGGATCGCCCGCAGGACCAGCTCGGCGTGCCCGTCGGTGGCGCAGGCCACGACCACGGCGTCCACGCCCCAGGTGAAGACCTGCTCCACGGACGGGGCGGCGGTCGCCCCCAGCCGGTCGGCGAGGCGCGCCGCCCGTGCGGGATCGGCGTCGGCGAGCAGCAGCGAGCCGGCGTCCCGGTGGCGGGCCAGTGCCGCCGCGTGGAAGGAGCCGATCCGGCCCGTTCCGATCACCCCGATGCGCATGCAATCAACGTGACCCTGTCACCGGAAGCTGTCAATCCGCCCGGAGAGGCCTTCGATGGCAAAGTTGGGCCCGGATGGGCTCTAAGGCCCCGATGACCACACATGGTCCACTGTGGCGGATACTGAGCGGCTGGAACCGTAATGACCGCTTTGGCGGCAGCAGCAGCCCCAGACGGCGGCGGCAGACGCAGGACGAGGGAAGGGCACGCAGACGTGGCTAGGGTTCGGACAGGGGTACGCGTCGTGGGCGCCGTGCTCGCGGCGGTGCTGGGAGCCTCCCTCGTGGGCTGCAGCAGCACGGGCGGCAAGCGCGCCGAGGACCGGGCGAAGGCCGCGCAGGCGGGCCGGCCCGCCGTGTCCACCCCGCGCTGGACCTTCGCGATGGTCACGCACGCGGGCGACGGCGACACCTTCTGGGACATCGTCCAGAAGGGCGCCAAGGAGGCCGCGGCGAAGGACAACATCAACTTCGTCTACGCCCACGACGACCAGGCTCAGCAGCAGGCCCAGTTCGTGCAGAACGCCATCGACCAGAAGGTCGACGGGATCGTGGTCAGTCTGGCCAAGCCCGAGGCGCTCAAGGACGTCATCGGCAAGGCGGTCAAGGCCGGCATCCCGGTGATCACGGTCAATTCCGGATCCGCGCAGTCCGCCGAGTACGGCGCCCTCACCCACATCGGCCAGGACGAGCAGATCGCCGGCGAGGCGGTCGGCACCGAGCTGACCAAGCGCGGCAAGAAGAAGGCCGTCTGCGTCCTGCACGAGCAGGGCAACGTGGGCCACGAGCAGCGCTGCGCCGGGGCGAAGAAGACGTTCGGCGGGACCATGGAGAACCTGTACGTCGAAGGCACCAACATGCCCTCCGTGCAGGCGGCCATCCAGGCGAAGCTGCAGGCCGACCCCTCCGTCGACGCGATCGTCACGCTCGGCGCCCCCTTCGCGCCGACGGCGGTCAAGGCGAAGGACGCGGCGGGCAGCAAGGCCGAGGTCGACACCTTCGACCTCAACGAGTCCGTCGCCCGCGACCTCAAGTCCGGCGCCCTCGGCTTCGCCGTCGACCAGCAGCCCTACCTGCAGGGCTACGAGGCCATCGACCTGCTCTGGCTCTACCGCTACAACGCGAACGTGCTCGGCGGCGGCCGCCCCGTACTGACCGGACCGCAGATCGTGACGGCCGACGAGGCCGGCAAGCTGGAGGAGTTCATCAAGCGGGGCAGCCGATGAGCACGGCAACGGCCGTCGACGAGCGGCTCGCCCCCACCTCCCTGGTCCGCAGGCTGCTCGGCCGCCCCGAGCTGGGCGCGGTCGTCGGCGCGGCCGCCGTCTTCGTCTTCTTCTCCTTCGCCGCGCCGAGCTTTCTGCAGGCCTCCAGCCTCAGCACGATCCTGTACTCGGCCTCCACCATCGGGATCATGGCGTGCCCCGTGGCCCTGCTGATGATCGGCGGCGAGTTCGACCTCTCCGCCGGGGTCATGGTCACCACCTCGGCACTGGTCAGCTCGATGTTCAGCTACCGGATGACCGCCAACGTGTGGGTGGGCGTCGGGGTGTCCCTGCTGGTCACCCTGGCCATCGGGTTCTTCAACGGGTTCATGCTGACCCGTACCCGGCTGCCCAGCTTCATCATCACGCTCGGCACGTTCCTGATGCTGACGGGCCTGAACCTCGGCTTCACCAAGCTGATCAGCGGCTCCGTCTCGACCAAGACGATCGCCGACATGGAGGGCTTCTCCTCCGCCCGCGCGCTCTTCGCCTCGCAGTGGAACGTCGGCTCGGTCACCCTCAAGGTCACCATCCTGTGGTGGCTGGCCCTGGTCGCCGTCGCCACCTGGATCCTGCTGCGCACCCGCGCCGGCAACTGGATCTTCGCGGTCGGCGGCGGGGCGGACGCGGCCCGCGCGACCGGCGTCCCCGTCGTCAAGACCCGGATCGGCCTGTACATGGGCGTCGCCCTGTGCGCCTGGATCTCCGGGCAGCACATCCTCTTCTCGTTCGACGTGGTCCAGTCGGGCGAGGGCGTCGGCAACGAGTTCCTGTACATCATCGCGGCCGTCATCGGCGGCTGCCTGATGACCGGCGGCTACGGCTCGGCGATCGGCTCGGCCGTCGGCGCCTTCATCTTCGGCATGACCAGCAACGGCATCGTGTATGCCCAGTGGAACCCGGACTGGTTCAAGTTCTTCCTCGGCGCCATGCTCCTGCTGGCGACGCTGCTCAACGCATGGGTCCGCAAGCGGGCGGAGGCGAAGTGATGACCAAGGCCGTGTCCGAGACCCCGTACGAGAAGTCCTCCGCGCCGGCGCTCGTGGAGATGACCGACGTCAGCAAGTTCTACGGCAACATCCGCGCGCTCCAGGGGGTCTCCCTGGAGGTCCGCGCCGGCGAGATCACCTGTGTCCTCGGCGACAACGGCGCCGGCAAGTCCACCCTCATCAAGATCATTGCGGGGCTGCACCGGCACGACGCCGGCCGCTTCGAGATCGAGGGCGAGGAGACCGTGCTCGCCAACCCGCGCGCCGCCCTCGACCACGGCATCGCCACCGTCTACCAGGACCTGGCCGTCGTCCCGCTCATGCCCGTCTGGCGGAACTTCTTCCTCGGCTCCGAGCCCACCAGGGGCCGCGGCCCCTTCCGCCGCCTCGACGTCGACCTCATGCGGGAGACCACCCGCGCCGAGCTGCTGCGCATGGGCATCGACCTGCGCGACGTCGACCAGCCGATCGGCACCCTGTCCGGCGGCGAGCGGCAGTGCGTGGCCATCGCCCGCGCCGTCTACTTCGGGGCCAAGGTGCTCGTCCTCGACGAGCCCACCGCCGCCCTCGGGGTGAAGCAGTCGGGCGTGGTCCTCAAGTACGTCGCCGCCGCCCGTGACGCGGGCCTCGGCGTGGTCCTGATCACCCACAACCCGCACCACGCCTACCTGGTCGGCGACCGGTTCGTGCTGCTCAAGCGGGGCACGATGGCGGGCAGCCACACCCGTGACTCGATCACCCTGGACGAGCTCACCCGCCAGATGGCGGGCGGCTCCGAGCTGGACGAGCTGAGCCACGAACTGGAGCGGGTGGCAGAATCAGGACCGGACCACCCGTCCGGAGCAGCCGATCCGGCGTCCGGAACCACCGCACCCTGAGGGACGACACGACTCGATGAGCACGTACCGGGACTTTGCGCTCACCCACCGGGGGTCGGCGCGGGGCACCGTCCTGCGGACCATCGGGACCCGTGAGCGCCGGTCGCACCTGACCGCCCCGCGCGTCCCGACCGTCGGCATCGACATCGGCGGCACCAAGGTGATGGCCGGCGTCGTCGACGCCGACGGGGTCATCCTGGAGAAGATCCGCACCGAGACCCCCGACAAGTCCAAGAGCCCCAAGGTCGTCGAGGACACCATCGTCGAGCTGGTGCTCGACCTGTCCGACCGGCACGACGTCCACGCCGTGGGCATCGGCGCGGCCGGCTGGGTCGACGCCGACCGCTCCCGGGTGCTCTTCGCACCCCACCTGGCCTGGCGCGACGAGCCGCTGCGCGACGCGCTCCAGTCCCGGCTCGCGGTCCCGGTCATGGTGGACAACGATGCCAACACCGCCGCCTGGGCGGAATGGCGCTTCGGCGCCGGGCGCGGCGAGGACCACCTCGTGATGATCACGCTCGGCACCGGCATCGGCGGTGCGATCCTCGAAGGCGGCCAGGTCAAGCGCGGCCGCTTCGGGGTCGCCGGCGAGTTCGGCCACATGCAGGTCGTGCCCGGCGGCCACCGCTGCCCCTGCGGCAACCGCGGCTGCTGGGAGCAGTACAGCTCCGGCAACGCCCTGGTCCGCGAGGCCCGCGAGCTGGCCGCCGCCGACTCGCCGGTCGCGTACAACATCATCGCCAAGGTCGGCGGCAACGTCGCGGAGATCACCGGGCCGCTCATCACCGAGCTGGCCCGCGAGGGTGACGCCATGTGCGTCGAGCTCCTCCAGGACATCGGCCAGTGGCTGGGCGTCGGCATCGCCAACCTCGCCGCCGCCCTCGACCCCGCCTGCTTCGTCATCGGCGGCGGCGTCAGCGCCGCCGACGACCTGCTCATCGGCCCCGCGCGGGACGCCTTCCGGCGCCACCTCACCGGTCGCGGCTACCGCCCCGAGGCCCGTATCGCCAAGGCCGAGCTCGGCCCCGAGGCCGGCATGGTCGGGGCCGCCGACCTCGCCCGGCTCGTCGCCCGCCGCTTCCGCCGCGCCACGCGCCGGCGCGTCGAGCGGTACGAGCGCTACGCGCAGTGGGGCCTGATCGACTCCCCGGCCACCGTGGAGCGCAAGGCCGCCGAGGCCAAGGCCGCGGAGGCCGAGGCCGCCGAGCGCAGGGCGGCGGAGCTCGAAGCCGACGGGGCCGGGGCGGCCGGCTCCGGGGCCGGGGACCCCAAGGCCGCCGACCTCCCCGAGGGGGGCACGCAGTGACCCCGCCCTCCCTGCCCCGCCAGGCGCCGGCCCCCGACGAGGGCGGCACCCCCGGCACCCCCCTCCCGGTGGAGGACCGGCGGCACGTCGTACGGCGCCGCTGGATCACCGCGATCATCATCCTGCTGCTGGTCGGCGTGCCCGCGGGCTACCTCGCCGTCTCCGCCCGGCAGAGCCGTGAGAGCGGCCGGGACAAGGCCGCCAAGGTCGGCGCGACGAAGGTGCGCCCCGGCTGGCCCTCCAAGGTGCAGCGCAGCATCTACGAGGTGCCGATCCCGCCGAAGGCCTGGCGGGTCGGGTTCCTGGAGACCAACAACTGGCGCACCAGCCGGCTGTACGTCCAGTTCGCGGTCACCCCCGCCGACCTGGACACCTTCCTGGCCGAGATCGGCACCAGCCGGTCCGGGCTGAGCCGCGAGGTCTCCGTCGGGGCGCACGACGCCGCGATCGCGGGCTGGAGCTGGGGCCCGCACAACACCTGGTACGGCACCACCCTGGAGCAGCCGAACCCGCGCCCCACCCGGGACGTCACGGTCGACCTCACCGACCCGGCCAAGCCGAGGGTCTACGTGGTCTCCACGGCGACGCCGTAGCGACGGCGGCCCGGCGGGGCCCGCCGATAGCCTGCTCCCATGAAGCTCACCAAGCGGCTGCACTCCTGTGTCCAACTGGAGAAGGACGGGCGCGTCCTCGTCATCGACCCGGGCGCCTTCAGCGAACCCGACGCCGGGCTCGGGGCGGACGCCCTGCTCGTCACCCACGAGCACCCCGACCACTTCGACGAGGGCCGGCTGCGCGCCGCCCTCGACGCCAACCCGGCTGCCGCGCTCTGGACGCTGCGCAGCGTCGCGGAGCGGATGGCCCCCGCCTATCCGGGCCGGGTGCACACCGTCGGCCACGGGGACGCCTTCAGCGCCGCCGGCTTCGAGGTCCAGGTCCACGGCGAGCTGCACGCCGTGATCCACCCCGACATCCCGCGGGTCACCAATGTCGGCTACCTCGTGGACGGTTCGCTCTTCCACCCCGGTGACGCGCTGACCGTGCCCGAGGTGCCCGTGGACACGCTGATGCTGCCGGTGCACGCGCCCTGGAACAAGGTCGCCGAGGTGATCGACTACCTGCGCGAGGTCAAGCCGCGCCGGGCGATCGACATCCACGACGCCTACCTCTCGGACATCGCCCGGCCGATCTACGACAACGCCCTCGCGGCCCTGGGCGGCACCGACCACGGGCGGCTCGCCGCCGGGGACGCCGCCCAGCTGTGACTGTCGGTGCCGGGCGGTAGGTTGGACGGCATGCGTATCGCCACGTTCAACGTCAACTCGATCACCGCCCGGCTGCCCCGGCTGCTGGCCTGGCTGGAGAGCTCCGGCACCGATGTCGTGTGCATCCAGGAGACCAAGTGCTCCGCGGAGCAGTTCCCGCACGAGCAGCTGCGCGAGCTGGGGTACGAGTCGGCCGTCAACGCCACCGGCAGGTGGAACGGGGTGGCACTGATCTCCAAGGTCGGCCTGGAAGACGTGGTCAAGGGTCTGCCCGGCGGCCCCGACTACGAGGGCGTCGAGGAGCCCCGGGCGGTCTCCGCCACCTGCGGCGGGGTGCGCCTGTGGTCGGTGTACGTGCCGAACGGCCGCGAGGTCGAGCACGACCACTACGGGTACAAGCTGGACTGGTTCCGCGCGCTGACCACCGCCGTCGCCGAAGACGCGGCCGGCCCGCGCCCGTTCGCGGTGCTCGGCGACTACAACGTGGCCCCGACCGACGAGGACGTGTACGACCCGGCGGTCTTCGCCGGCCTGACCCACGTGACCCCCGCCGAGCGCGCCGCCCTGGAGGCACTGCGTGCCGCGGGCCTCTCCGACGTGCTGCCGCGCCCGCTCAAGTACGACCGGCCGTACACGTACTGGGACTACCGCCAGCTCGCCTTCCCCAAGAACCGGGGCATGCGCATCGACCTGGTCTACGGGAACGAGCCCTTCACCAAGGCCGTCACCGACGCGTACGTCGACCGCGAGGAGCGCAAGGGCAAGGGCGCCTCGGACCACGCGCCGGTGGTCGTCGACCTGTCGCTGGACGCGTAGCCGGTCCCCGGACGGATCCCGCGCGCCCTGTGGTCAGCGCGGGATCCTGGTGCCAGGCTGGTCGGTATGAACATCCCCTTCCTGGACCACTGGCTGAACCGGCACGAAACGGAACGGGGTGCGGGACTCGCCGCCGCCCTCACGGACGACTCCGAGGGCGTCAACGAGTTGTTCTCGGAATGCGAGATGCTGCGCGTCCAGGCGCGCGCGGCAGGGCTGGAACTCGACGGGAGTCCGGCCTCGTTGGAGGCGCTCGACCAGCTGATGCCCCGCTGGCGCCGGGACCCCGAGGTCGTGCCCTGGCTCGGCAACGACGCGGGCTTCTACCTCGGCACGGTGATCATCCGGACCAAGCTGGGCTCCACCTGGCAGGTCTGGCCCAACGGTCAGCCGGTGATCCGCCTGGCCTCGGGCCGCGAGCTGAACGTGGTGGAGTCGGGGGTGTCCTGGGCGATGACGGGCTCCCCGGAGCTCTCCCAGGCGTACGCCGAAGCCTCCGAAGGCTGACCTGATTGATCTTTATGTCGCCTTTAGGCGTGTCGAGCGGAAGTGCCCTTCCGCCGCTGGATAGTTTGCGCTGACCTCGACACTCCGACAGGTGGGCAGGGCAGCGTATGGCCGTCGATCCGTTGATCGAGCTGCGGGACGTCAACAAGCACTACGGGGCGTTGCACGTTCTGCAGGACATCAACCTCACTGTCGGCCGCGGGGAGGTGGTGGTGATCATCGGCCCCTCCGGCTCCGGGAAGTCGACCCTGTGCCGGACGATCAACCGCCTGGAGACCATCGAGTCGGGCACGATCCGGCTCGACGGCAAGCCGCTGCCGGACGAGGGCAAGGAGCTGGCAGCCCTGCGCGCCGACGTGGGCATGGTCTTCCAGTCCTTCAACCTCTTCGCGCACAAGACCGTCCTCGCCAACGTCTCGCTCGCGCAGGTCAAGGTCAGGAAGCGCAAGAAGGACGAGGCCGACAAGCGCTCCCGGGAGCTGCTCGGCCGCGTGGGCCTCGCCGACCAGGCCCCGAAGTACCCCGCCCAGCTCTCCGGCGGTCAGCAGCAGCGCGTCGCGATCGCCCGGGCCCTCGCCATGAACCCCAAGGCGCTGCTCTTCGACGAGCCCACCTCGGCCCTCGACCCGGAGATGATCAACGAGGTGCTGGAGGTCATGCGCCAGCTCGCCGCCGACGGCATGACCATGGTCGTCGTCACCCACGAGATGGGCTTCGCCCGGTCCGCCGCCAACCGCGTCGTGTTCATGGCCGACGGCAGGATCGTCGAGGACCGCACGCCGGAGGAGTTCTTCACCGCCCCGGAGAGCGAGCGGGCCCGGGACTTCCTCTCCAAGATCCTCAAGCACTGAGGGCGGGCCGATGAAGCGCACCCACGGCGCGCGCCCGCGCGCCCGCCGCCGTCCCCGCCCGTCCCGCCCGTCCCGCCGTCCCCTGCGTCTCCTGCCGCTCCTCCTCGTCGCCGTCCTGCTGGCGCTCCTCTCCGGTTGCGGCAAGGAGGGCAGCCCGCCGGTCAAGGGCCCCCAGCCCGAGGACCTTCCGGTGTACAAGGTCGCGACCGGCTTCGAGCTGCCGCAGTCCCGTACCTGGGAACGCGCCAAGAAGCGCGGCCACCTGGTGGTCGGGGTCAAGGAGGACCAGCCGTACCTGGGCGAGAAGGACCCGGCGAGCGGCCGCTACTCCGGTTTCGACGTAGAGATCGCCAAGATGATGGCGGCCTCGCTCGGCTTCGATCCCAAGACGATCGAGTTCAAGACGATCGCCTCCGCCAACCGCGAGACGGCCCTCCAGAACGGCCAGATCGACTACTACGTCGGCACCTACACGATCAACGACAACCGCAAGAAGCAGGTCGGCTTCGCCGGCCCGTACTTCATGGCCGGCCAGTCCCTGCTCGTGCGCAAGGACGAGAAGGACATCAAGGGGCCGGGCGACCTCGCCGGCAAGAAGGTCTGCTCCGCCGCCGGCTCCACCCCCTACCAGCGGCTGGGGCGCGAGTACCCCAAGGCGGTCCTCGTCGCGTACGACACCTACTCGGTCTGCGTGGACAACCTGCTGACCTACCAGGTCGACGCCGTCTCCACCGACGACTCCATCCTCCTCGGCTACGCGGCCAAGGTCCCCGAGGAACTGAAGGTCGTGGGCGAGCCCTTCTCCAAGGAGCCCTACGGCATCGGCGTCCCGCGCAGCGACAACGCCCTGCGCTTCGCCCTCGACGACGCCCTGGAGGAGCAGGAGAGGAACGGGAACTGGAAGAAGGCGTACGAGGCCACGCTCGGCCTGTCCGGCGTCCCGGCCCCCAAACCGCCCGCCATCGACCGCTACCCGGCGAGCTGAGGGGAGAGCCACCACCATGTACGTGCTCACACAGAACTTCTCGCTCTACTGGCAGGGCTTCCTCGGAACCGTCCAGCTCACGGTCTACGCCTCGCTCCTCGCCCTGGTCCTCGGCTTCGTGATGGCCTCCTTCCGTGTCGCGCCCGTCGGCTCCTTGCGGGTCTTCGGCACGGTCTGGGTCACCGTGCTCCGCAACACCCCGCTCACCCTGCTCTTCTTCGCCGTGCTGCTGGGCCTGCCGCGCTTCGGTCTGGTCCTGCCCTTCCAGATGTTCGCGGTCCTCGCCCTGGGCTGCTACACCTCCGCCTTCATCTGCGAGGTACTGCGCTCGGGCATCAACACCGTGCCCAAGGGCCAGGGCGAGGCCTCCCGCAGCCTGGGCATGACCTTCACCCAGACCCTGGGCTCGGTGGTCCTGCCGCAGGCCTTCCGCAGCGTCATCCCGCCCATCGGGTCCACGCTGATCGCCCTCGCCAAGAACTCGGCGATCGCCGGCGCCTTCAGCGTCACCGAGCTGCTGGGCACGTACAAGACACTCAGCGAGCTGGGCTACAACATCATCTGGACCTTCGTCTGGATCGCCGTCGGCTACCTGATCATCACCTTGTCCATCAGCGCGCTCTTCAACGTGCTGGAGAAGCGCTGGGGGATCACCCGATGACCGCGCACGCGCTCCATGGGGACCTGGAGTCCACCGCCCTCTACGACCTGCCCGGCCCGCGGACCCGGCGCCGGCACTTCCTCTACGGGATCGCCGCCACGGTGGTGATCCTCGCCCTGCTCGCCTGGATCCTCTACCTCCTGTTCGACACCGAGCAGTTCACCGCCGCCAAGTGGAGCCCCTTCACGTACAAGGGGATCCAGGAACTGCTGCTCAAGGGGCTGGGGAACACCCTCAAGGCCTTCCTGTACGCCTCGGTGTTCTCGCTGGTCCTCGGCGCGGTGCTCGCGGCCGGGCGGCTCTCCGTGCACCGGCCGGTGCACTGGGCGGCCACGCTGTGCGTGGAGTTCTTCCGGGCCATGCCGGTACTGGTGATGATCTTCTTCATCTTCGTCGCCCTGAAGGTCCAGCCGCTGCCCGCGCTGGTGGCGGGGCTGACCCTGTACAACGGCTCGGTGCTCGCCGAGGTCTTCCGTACGGGGATCAACTCCGTCGACCGGGGCCAGCGCGAGGCGGCGTACGCGCTCGGCATGCGCAAGACCCAGGTGATGACGTTCGTGCTCGCCCCGCAGGCGGTGCGGGCGATGCTGCCCGCGATCATCAGCCAGCTGGTGGTGGCCCTGAAGGACACCTCGCTCGGCTACCTGATCACGTACGAGGAGTTCCTGCACGCGGGCAAGCTGATCGCCTCGAACCTCGACTACGACCTGCCGTTCATCCCCGTCGTGATGATCATCTCCCCGATCTACATCGGGATGTGCATGCTGCTCTCCTGGTTCGCCGGCTGGGTGGCGCGGTTCGAGCGGCGCAGCCCGAAGACCGGGGCGGTCGACGTGGTCGAGGCGGAACCCGGAACGGTGCTGCCGGGCGGTTCACGGTAGCTCCGAAGAGCCGCCCCGCCCGGCAGCAGCCGCAGATCACTGCTCGCGCAGAGGTACCGAGACGTACGAGGGATCGGTGCGCGGCGAGGAGAAGGTCAGCTGTGCGCCGGTGGGGTTGTGCTCGATGTAGAGGGGGTCGACGGTGTCGATGACGAGGGCGAGCCGGTGGCCCTCGGGCACGTCGTAGGCGGTGGAGAACAGGTCCAGGTCCACGCCGAAGGACTGGCCCCGGGGCTTGCCGTGGAAGGTGTACGGGGCGTTGCTGACGAGCTTGCCGATGCCGAGCGGGCCGACGTCGTAGAGGTACGCGACGAACGTTCCGTCCGGGGCGGTGGGGGTGACCGTGGTGTGCAGCTTCACCGTGCCGCGGATGCGGCGGTCGGCGTCCTGGCGCGGGGACTGCCAGACGGCGGCGAAGGCGCGCGGCAGGAGCGGGACGGAGACGGTCGGGGGAGCCTTGGCGAACTGGTCCAGGATTCCGGAGAGCAGGACGACGCCGCCGTCGGCGCCCGAGTCGACGCCCGTGAAGACGTGCTCGCTGTCGGAGAGCGGCAGCTTCTCGGTGCCGCCGGAGCCGACCGACTTCCAGTCCGCGTAGCCTTCGTATCCCTCGCTGCTGCGGGACTTGATCTGCACCGGCGCCTCGGTGTCCACGCCGTTGCGCTCGCCCTTGAGGTAGCGGTCGAACCAGCGGTGGGCGTTGGTCCAGGTGTCGTTGGGCAGCCCGAGCAGGCCGGTGCCCTCGGCGGTGGCGTGGTCGCCGGGCCGGAACTCCAGGCGCTTGGGGCCGGTCAGCCTCTCGTAGAAGGCCGCGTACTGGTTGGGCGGGAAGATGGTGTCTCCCCAGGCGTTGCCCAGCATGATCGCGGCGCCGTTGGCGTTGATCTCGTCGATCCGCTCCCCGGCTGAGCGCTTCTTGCCCCACTCGATCATCTGCTCTTCCCGGTCCAGCCGGGAGCCGGCGAAGTCGCCGAGGATCTGCCGGAGTTCGGGGCCGGGGCGGCCGGTCAGGTAGCCGGCGCCGCCGAGCAGGGCCGCGGCCTGCAGGTGCTGGGTGCGGCCCGAGTAGATCGACTCGATGATGTCGGCCCAGCCGCTCAGCGCGACCACGGCCTTGATCCGGGGATCGTGCGCGGAGGCCAGCAGGCTGATGCCCGCCCCGTACGAGACCCCGCCCAGGCCGATGCGGGCGGCGTCGGCCGGGGTGTTGGCGAGCGCCCAGTCGATGACGGCGGACGCGTCGGCGACGTCGGGCGGGCCGGCGACCTCGATCCGGCCGCCGGAGAGCCAGAAGCCGCGGGAGGTGTAGCTGACGACGACGTAGCCGTCGTCGGCGAGCTTCTCGGCCTGGGCGACGTATTCGATCTGCGGCATGCCCCAGCTGGTGGGGAGCACGATGAGCGGGTACGTCCGGCCGGGCCGCGCGTCGGCGGGGGTGAAGACGTTGCCCTTCAGGGTGATTCCGCCGGAGCCGGGGATGTCGTGGAAGCGGAGGTCGGACGAGGCCGACGAAGCCGCCGCGGCGGGGGCGGTCGCCGCCCGGGCCTGGTGGGGGGCCAGGCCCAGGGCGGCTGCCGCGAGTACGGCCGCCACGGCGGCCGCGGTGCTGCTGGTGGTGCGGGCGGTACGGACCATCGATCGCTCCTCGCGTGCGCCGGTGTCAAAGCGACCCGACGGTAACGGGAGGGGCTTACCGGGGGTAACCCGTCGGTGAGCTACGCGCTGGTAACGATTGAAGGTGTGTCAAGTGCGCGGATCAGCCGTTCTGGGGAGTGGCGCCCGCGCCGCCGGCCAGGGCGCTCTTGGCCTTCCACTCGTCCCAGGACAGGTTCCACTCGCCGTAGCCGTTGCCGATGTCGGCCTTGCCCTTGGACCCGTCCCCGGTGACCTCGACCAGGTCGCCCGGCTGGGTCTCGGCGAACAGGTCCTTCGCGTTGGCGTCGCTCATGCCCACGCAACCGGAACTGGTGTTGGCGCGGCCGAAGTTGCCGGAGTTCCACGGCGCGGCGTGGATGTACATGCCCGACCAGGTCACCCGCATCGAGTAGTCGACCATCTTGTCGTAGGAGTCGCCCAGGCCCACCGTCTGGGAGTCCATCCGGATGGTGCCCTCCTTGGCCATCAGCACCATCTTCCCGGACCAGGAGGCCTTCTGGCCGCCGGGCGTGCCCGCCGAGACCGGGATGGTCTTCACCGCCTGGCCGTCCTCGGTCACCGTCATCTTGTGGGTGTCGAGGTTCACCTGGAGCCGGCGGTCCTTGCCGATCTTGAACTCGGTGTTGTAGTCCTTGACGAACATCCCGCCGCCCTGGCCCGAGTCCACCCCGTTGAGGTTCATCTCGACCTTGACGTCGGTGCCGGACTTCCAGTACTCCTTCGGCCGCCAGTCCACCCGGTCGTTCCCGCTGTAGTCCTTGAACCAGCCCCAGGAACCCTCGGTGTTGTTCGAGGTGGTGACCTTCAGGTGCTTCTCCACCTCGGCCTTGTTCTTCACCGGGTTGTCGAAGACGATCGAGACCGGCTGGGCGATGCCCACCACCGGAGTGGCCTTGCCCGGGTTGATCGTGACCTTGTTCACCTTGTCCGCGGCGACCGTCTTGAACTGGGCGCTCGCGCTCTGGCTGTCGGTGTTCTGCGCCTCGACCTTGTAGTCCGTGCCCGGCGAGGCGTTGCGCTCGGACGTCCAGGACTTGCCGTCGTCGGCTATCTTCCCGGGCAGCTCGCCGCCCTTGCCGTCGGACACCTTCACCGTGGCCAGCTTCCCCTCCGGGAGGGTCACCTTCACCGGCTCGCCGGGCTTGGCCTGATCGCCCGTGAGGTTCACGGATATCGCCATGTCCGGCTTCTTCTTGGCGTCCGCCGCGCCGGAGCCCTTCGCGTCACCGCCCGAGCCGCCCCCGCAGGCGGTCAGCGCGGCGGCCATGAGTGCGGTCCCGGCCAGCATGGCGTGGCGACTGCGTGCGGTACGGCGTGTGCGGCTCAACGAAACCCCTCCAAGTAATGATCGTTCGCAAATGGAGATGCGGACGGCATGACTTTAGGTTGCACAAACCGCCGAAAAGATCCGACTTTCTGTTGTGACGTGGGCCGCAGCGAAACGGTCATCGTCCGGTCACAATCGCCGCGCACGCCGGTCACGGACTCCTGTGAGAGTCCTGTGTGTCCCGCATCCCCGGACGTACAGGAAGGCCGATTTGCCGTGTGCGCACTGCTCGTGAACCCCGCCCAGCGACACCAGTCCCCGGAGCGGGAGCTGAGTGTGCGTCCCATGTCCGTACCGGAATACCAGGGTTTCCTTTTCCGGAACCGGAACGCGAGCTTTCTGCAGTACCCGTCCTGGGCCGAGGTAAAGGACCTCTGGCGCTCGGAAAGGGTCGCATGGCACTACCCCGACGGGCAGACGGCCGGTGCCGGGCTGGTCCTCTACCGCCAATTCCCCGGCACCCGAAAATACTTCGCCTACCTCCCCGAAGGCCCGGTCGCCGACTGGTCCGACCCGCACATCGACCGGTGGCTGGACCCCCTGAAGCGTCACCTGCGCGCCGCGGGCGCCTTCGCCGTCCGGATGGGGCCCACGCCCGCCTATCGCCGCTGGGACGCCGCCGCCGTCAAGTCCGGGACCGGGCCGGGCCGGCAGATATCCGACGTGCTCGCCACCGAGGTCGACCCGGTCGGAGCAGCCCTCGCCGACCGGCTGCGCACCCGCGGCTGGAAGCGCTGCGGGGGCGAGGACGACGGCGACGCCCAGCCCCGCCACGTCTTCCGCGTACCGCTCGCCGGGCGCTCCCGGGACGAGCTGTGGTCCGGCCTCAACCAGGAGTGGCGGCGCAACGTCCGCAAGGCCGAGAAGGCCGGAGTGCAGACCGTCGTCGGCTCCGCCGCCGACCTGCCCGAGTTCTACCGGCTGCTGCGCATCACCGAGGAGCGCGACGGCTTCCGCCTCGGCCGCTCGCTCTCGTACTACCAGCAGCAGTACGAGGTCCTCAACGCCGAGGCGCCCGGTCGGATGCGCCTCTACCTGGGCGTCCACCAGGGCGAGATCCTCGCCGCGCACACCATGATCGTGGCCGGCAACCGGGTCTGGTACCAGACCGGCGCCTCCGCCGACCACCGCCGTGAGGTCCGCCCCAGCAACGCGCTCCAGTGGCGGATGATGTGCGACGCCCTCGATCTCGGAGCCGACGAGTACGACATGCGCGGGGTACCCTCCACCCTTGACCCCGACGAACGTTCTTTCGGGCTGCTGCGCTGGAAGCTCGGCACCGGCGGGCAGGTCGTCGAAACGCTCGGCGAGTGGGAGACCCCCATGGACGGATACGCCAACACGGCGCTCCACAAGGCATTCCAGGCCTACCTGGCCCGCCGGTGACCACCACCGACACCCGACCGGCCACCGGCCCCACCGCCGACGGAGCCGCCGACGCGGCACCGGGGAAGACCTCGGTGCTGCGCAGCGGCGCCCTCATGGCGGCCGGCTCGATCGTCTCCCGCGCCACCGGATTCGTCCGCTCCGCCGTCGTCGTCGCCGCGCTCGGCACCGGGCTGCTCGGCGACGGCTACGCCGTCTCCAACACCGTCCCGAACATCCTGTACATGCTGCTCATCGGCGGCGCGCTCAACGCGGTCTTCGTCCCCGAGCTGGTCCGGGCCGCGAAGGAGCACGAGGACGGCGGGGCCGCGTACACCGACCGGCTGCTCACCGCGTGCACCGCGGCGCTCGTCGTACTGACCACCGTCGCCGTGGTGGCCGCGCCGCTCATCGTCGCCGCGTACACCCCGTACACCGGCAGCCAGGCGAGCACCACCGTGGCCCTGGCCCGCTACTGCCTGCCGCAGATCCTCTTCTACGGGCTGTTCACCCTGCTCGGCCAGGTGCTGAACGCCCGCAGCCGGTTCGGCGCGATGATGTGGACCCCCGTCCTCAACAACTTCGTGATCATCGGCGTCTTCGGGCTCTTCCTGTACGTCTCCCACGGCTCGGCGGACGGCCTGACGGCCGGCGAAACCCGCCTCCTCGGCCTCGGCACCACCGCCGGCATCGTCATCCAGGCCCTCGCGCTCATCCCCTCGCTGCGCGCCGCCCGCTTCCGCTGGCGCCCCCGCTTCGACTGGCGGGGCCAGGGCCTCGCCCGCCCGCTGCGCAACGCGGGCTGGCTGGTCATGCTCGTGCTCACCAACCAGATCGGCTACTGGGTCGTCACCCGGCTCTCCACCGCCACCGGACACCGGGCCGTGGAGGCCGGGCTCGCGGGCGGCGCCGGGTACACCGCCTACAGCAACGCCTACCAGCTGTGGATCGTCCCGCAGGGCATCATCACCGTCTCCCTCGTGACCGCCCTGATGCCCCGGATGAGTGCTGCCGCCACCGACGGCGACCTCGGCGCGCTCCGCCGCGACGTCTCCTACGCGCTGCGCTCCAGCGCAGCCCTCGTCGTCCCCGCCGCCGCCCTCTTCGCGGCGCTCGCCCCCTGGGTGATGGGCAGCGTCTTCGGGTACGGGCGCACCGGCGCCGCCGACACCGAGTTCATGGCCGGCATGCTCGTCGCCTTCGCCCCCGGCCTGATCGCCTTCTCCGGCCAGTACGTCCTCTCGCGCGCCTTCTACGCCCTCTCGGACACCCGGACCCCCTTCTTCCTGAACCTGGTCATCGCCGCCCTGAACGCCGGACTGTCCGCCGCCGCCTACCTGCTGCTGCCCCCGCGCTGGGCGGTCACCGGCATGGCCGGCGCCTACTCCGTCGCACTGTCCGCGGGCCTCGCGGTGACCGCGTACACCCTCGCCCGCAGGCTCGGCCCGCGCACCGGAACCCGTACGGAGCGCCGCGCCACCGCGGTCCGCACCCACCTGCGGCTGCTGACCGCCTGCCTGCCCGGGGCCGCCGCCGGATACGCGGCCGCCCGGGCCGCCGACGGCCTCGGCGACTTCGCAGCCGTCGCCGCGGGAACCGCGGCGCTCGCGCTCGTCGTCGTCCTCCTCGCCAGGCCGCTCGGCCTCACGGAAATCACCGACCTGCTGGACTCCGCGCGGCGCAAGATCAGCCGCTAGAGAGAGAACAAGCCTTCGAGCACCTTGGATAATGACCGGATGCCACGCGTACTGCTGATCGAGGACGACCCTTCCATCCGGGAAGGGGTGGGCCTCGGCCTGCGCCGGCGCGGCCACGAGGTGGCCGCGGCCGAAACCGGCGAGGCGGGCCTCGCGCTGATGGGAACCTTCCTTCCGGAGCTGGTCCTGCTCGACCTCATGCTGCCCGGGATGAACGGCGTGCAGGTCTGCCGCCGCATCCGCGAGACCAGCCAGCTCCCGATCATCATGCTGACCGCCCGCGGCGACGACTTCGACATAGTCGTCGGCCTCGAAGCCGGCGCCGACGACTACATCGTCAAACCCGCCCGCACCGAGGTCATCGAGGCCCGCATCAGGGCCGTGCTCCGCCGCCTCGGCGCCCCCGCGGGCAGCCGCCCCGAGGTCGAGTTCCACGGCGAGCTCGCCATCGACCGGGCCGGGCTGGCCGTCGCCAAGAACGGCGAACGCGTCCCCCTCGCCCCCAGCGAGATCAAACTCCTGCTCCACCTGTCCGGCTCGCCCGAGCAGGTCTTCTCCCGCCAGCAGCTCCTGGAGTACGTGTGGGAGCACAGCTACCACGCCGACGCCCGGCTCGTGGACGCCTGCGTACGCCGCCTGCGCACCAAGGTCGAGGACCCCGACGGCAGCCCCCGCTACATCCAGACCGTGCGCGGTTTCGGCTACCGCTTCGGCCCGCTGTGAGGCGCATCGCGCCGCTCGGGCTGCGCACCCGGCTGATCGCGGCCTTCCTGCTGGTCGCCGCGATCAGCGCGGTGACCACGGCCGCGCTGACCTACCAGCAGGCCCGCACCGCGGTGCTCAAGCAGAGCCAGGACACCGCGGTCAGCACCCTGCGCGACCAGATCGAGACCCAGCCGCTCGACCTGCCGCTGGACCAGGAACAGCTCCAGCGGATCGTCACCGAGCTGGGGAAGAAGGGCAAGCCGAACCCCTGGAACGTCTTCGGCGAGTACGGCACCCTGCGGGCCTCCAGCACCAGCGCGCCCACCTCCACCGTGGTCACCGGGGAGCTCCGCCGCCAGGTGACGGCCCATCCGCACGGCGCCTTCCAACGGGTGACCGATCCGGCCGGCAGACCGTACCTCGCCGTCGGGATGCCCGCCGTCTGGCTCCACCACGACGTCCGGGAACCCACCGGCCTGATCCTCTTCGCGACGATGCCCCTGACCACCGAGGGCAAGACGGTCGAGGCGATGGTCGAAGCCGCCAAGCGCGGCGCCGTCCCGGGCCTCGCCATCGCCGTCATCCCCGCCCTGCTCGCCGCGCGCAGCGTGCTGCGCCCCGTACGGGACATGCGCCGCGCCGCCCAGCGGCTCGGCAGCGGCCGCCTCGACACCCGGATCGAGGTCCGCGGCTCCGACGAGCTCGCCGGACTCGCCCGCACCTTCAACGAGACGGCAGGCGCCCTCGAACAGTCGGTGGACGAACTGCGCGAGGCCGAGGCCCGGGCCCGCCGCTTCGCCTCCGACGTCTCCCACGAACTGCGCACCCCGCTGGCCGGCATGCTCGCCGTCACCGAGGTCCTGGACGAGGAGGCCGAGCGTCTCGACCCCGACACGGCCGCCGCCCTGCGGCTGGTCAGCGCCGAGACCGGAAAGCTCGCCGTCCTCGTCGAGGACCTCATGGAGATATCCCGCTTCGACGCCCGCGCGGCCGAGCTCAACCTCGACGACGTGGACGTGGCCGAGGCGGTGCGCAAGACCCTCGAGCGCCGCCACTGGGACGACGAGCGGGTGCTCACCGACCTCCCGTCGAAGGTCCGCGCCCGGCTCGACCCGCGCCGCTTCGACGTGGTCCTCGCCAACCTCGTCGGCAACGCCCTCCGGCACGGCGGCGCCCCGGTCCGCGTCGGCGTGCGCACGCAGCCGCGGCCCGACGGCCCCCGGCTGCTGATCGAAGTCGCCGACAGCGGGCCCGGCATCGCCCCCGAGGTGCTGCCGCACATCTTCGACCGGTTCTTCAAGGCCGACGCCGCCCGTACCCGCTCAGCGGGCAGCGGCCTCGGGCTCGCCATCACCCTGGAGAACGTCCGGCTGCACGGCGGCACCCTGCGCGCCGCGAACGGCGCCGCCGGGGGAGCGGTGTTCACCCTCGACATGCCCCTGGAGGCCGACGCATGACCCGGACACGGGCGGCCGCTGCCGCCGTCGCCCTGCTGCTGGGAGGACCGCTGCTCACCGGCTGCGGGATCAAGCCCACCGGGGTCATCGAGAGCGGAGCCGCCGCGAAGGTCGTCGTGCCCGGGCCCGGGACCAAGGGGACGGTCTACCTCGTGACGTCCGACGGGCGGCTCTTCCCCATACCCGACAGGGATCAGCCCTCGGTGTCGGAGACCTTGCTCCTCGTGCGGCTGCTCGTCGGCCCCAGCGAAGCGCAGAAGGCCGCGGGCCTGGAGACCCGGCTGCCCGTGCTGGACATCAAGAAACAGGGCGCCAGCGCCGGGACGACCATGATCTCGGCCGACACCATCGGGGTCGGCGTGCCGTTCAAGGTCGCCACCCTGTCCGAGACGGCCCGCCAGCAGCTGGTGTGCACGGTGGCCTCCACCGAACCGCGGTACCGGGTCGTCCTGCTCGGCCCGGACACCGACATCGGCCCCGCCCGCTGCGAACTCGGCGACTGATCGTCCCCTTGCGGCGGGGCGGGGGCTCCGGCCACCGTGGCCCCATGGACCCCGCCGCGTACGTGCCCGACGTGTTCGACCCCCGGATCTACGGGGCCGGGATCCCGTACGAGAGCTACCGGATGCTGCGCGACCACCACCCGGTGGCCTGGCAGGAGGAGCCCGAGATCGCCGGCTGGCCCGCCGGCCCCGGATTCCGGGCGGTCACCCGGCACGCCGACGTGGTCCGTGTGCTGCGCGACCACGCCGCGTACTCCTCCTGGCTCGGCGCCACCCAGATCCGCGATCCGGACCCGGCCGACCTGCCGTTCCTGCGGCGCACCATGCTCAACCAGGACCCGCGCCGAGCGGCGGGAGACCACGGGCGGCTGCGCCGGCTGGTCTCCCGCGCCTTCACCCCGGCCCGCGTCGACGCCTTCACGGGCCGGGTCCGCGAGCGCGCCCGTACGCTGCTGGCCGCCGCCCGGGACGGAGCCGAGGACGGCGCCGCCGACCTGGTCGCCGCGGTCACCGACGAGTACGCGCTGCTCAACCTCACCGACATGCTCGGCGTTCCGGCCGCCGACCGGGGCCTGCTGCTGGAGTGGACCGTACGGATCATCGGCTACCAGGATCCCGAGGACGCGCCCGCGCCCCTGCTCGGCCCCGACGGCAAGCCCCTGAACCCGCGCTCCCCGGCCCTGCTCGGCGAGATGTTCGCCTATGCCTGCGAACTGGCCGCCCACAAGCGGGCGCACCCCGGCGACGACGTGATGACCGCCCTCGCGGAGGCCGGACTGGAACCGGCCGAGCTGGAGATGTTCTTCTTCCTGCTCACCGTCGCGGGCAACGACACCGTACGCAGCGCGGCCCCCGGCGGCCTGCTGGCCCTGGCCCGCGACCCGGACGCGTACCGGGCGCTCGCCGACGGCCGGGTGCCGGTGCACCGCGCGGTGGACGAACTCCTGCGCGTCCACCCGCCGGTGCTCAGCTTCCGCCGCACCGCCGCCGTCGACACCGAGCTCGCCGGGCGGCCGATCCGCGCCGGGGACAAGGTGGTGGTCTTCCACGCCTCCGCCAACCACGACGAGCGCGTCTTCTGCGACCCCGGGCGCCTCGACCTCGGCCGCACGCCCAACCCGCACGTCTCCTTCGGCGACGGTCCGCACGTCTGCCTCGGCGCCCACTTCGCCCGGCTCCAGCTGCGCGTGCTCCACGAGGAGTGGCGCGCGGCGATGCCGGCCCCCGAACTCGCTGGCCCGCCACGCCGGTTGGTCTCGAACTTCATCAACGGGATCACACGGCTGCCGCTGCGGGTGTCCGGGCCTGCCGGGTGACGTCGGCCAGCAGGTCGACCACGTCCGGGCCGTAGGCGTCGGAGTTGTTGACCTTCAGCACCACGCAGAAGGAGTCCCCGCGGTAGCGGCGCGCCAGGTCCTTGTGGTGGCGCGCCAGGTAGCGGGCGCCCGCCTGGTTGCTGATCGCGGTCTGCCCGGAGACGAGGAACACCGGGCGGCTGCCCGGCCCGGTCGTCAGCCGGGCCAGCAGTACGTGGTCGATCTGGCCCTTCTCCCAGCGGTACGTCTCCCCGCCGACGTGGATCGCCCCGCGGTCCGGCCCCGGATCCCTCGACAGGTCGACCCGGACGCCCGGCAGCATGGAGGCCAGGTGCGCCGCCGTCCGCGCGTTGGACACCGGCCCTCCCACGCAGAACTCGGCGCGCTCGCCGAAGCCTTGACGGACGGAGTCGTGGGAGACGATCTGGAGGTTGGCCCCGCAGTCCTTGATCAGGGCGGATATCTCCAGCAGCGCGAAAGCGTCGTTGCGGTGCACCGACCCTTCCGTGCCGCCCATCTGCCGGTTGACCACGAACAGGCAGTCGGAGCCGGTGGGCAGACCGAAGAAGGCCTGCTTGCGGCGCAGCGTACGGCGCCACAGATAGGTCCGGGAGAACCAGCCGAAGCCGCCGCTGATCGCGGTGGCCACCACCCCGAGCACGATGTTGCGCACGTCGTCGTTCATGCGCCGGATGCTAGCCCGCACGTCGTCTTCCTGACGCGGGGGGTGCGGTGAAGTTACAGTGCCGAGTTCAGGGTTCAGGCCTGTCCGGTGGGGTGTGACAGGCCGTCGACTGGAGGTTCGGATGCGTCGCTCGGCCGCACGTCAGTTAGTACTCACCGCCCTCGCCGGAGCGCTGGTGTCCACCGGCGCGGCGGCCCCGCCGTCACAGGCGGCCGGCGGCGGCCCCGGCACTGCCGCCAAGGTTCCGGTCGCCGCCGGGTACGGAGGGGCCGTCGCCAGCGTCGACGCCGACGCCTCGGCCGCCGGCATCGCGGTGCTGCGCTCCGGCGGCAACGCCGTGGACGCCGCCGTCGCGACGGCCGCCGCGCTCGGGGTGACCGAGCCGTACTCGGCCGGCATCGGCGGAGGCGGCTACTTCGTCTACTACGACGCCCAGTCCCGCCGGGTGCAGACCATCGACGGCCGCGAGACCGCGCCCGCCACGGCGACGGAAACCCTGTTCCAGGAGAACGGCGTCCCCATCCCCTTCGAGCAGGGCCAGACCAGCGGCCGCGGCGTCGGCGTCCCCGGCACCCCGGCCACCTGGAAGAGCGCACTGGACGCCTGGGGCACCCGGTCGCTCGGCCAGATGCTGAAGCCCGCCGAGAAGCTGGCCCGCGACGGATTCACCGTCGACCCGACGTTCCGGGCCCAGACCGAGCTCAACCAGGACCGCTTCAAGGACTTCCCGGACACCGCGAAGCTGTTCCTGCCGGGCGGGGCCCTGCCGGTCGTCGGCTCCACCTTCAAGAACCCCGACCTGGCGGCCACCTACGCAGAGCTGGGCCGCAAGGGCACCGGCGCGCTCTACCGGGGCCCGATCGGCGAGGACATCGTCCGGGCCGTCCGCAAGCCCCCCGTGGACCCGGCCGCCACCCGGATCGTCCGCTCCGGCGACCTGACCACGGGCGACCTGCACGCGTACGGGGCCAAGCGCCAGGCCCCGACCGAGGTGGGCTACCGCGGCCTCGACGTGTACAGCATGGCGCCCTCCTCCTCGGGCGGCACCACCGTCGGCGAGGCGCTCAACATCCTGGAGCGCACCGACCTGTCGAAGCTGTCCGAGACCCAGTACCTCCACCGGTTCATCGAGGCCTCGCGGATCTCCTTCGCCGACCGCGGCCGCTGGGTCGGCGACCCGGCCGCCCAGAACGTCCCCACGCGGGAACTGCTCTCGCAGCGGTTCGCCGACTCGCGCGGCTGCCTGATCGCCCCGGACCGTACGCTGACCAGCCCGCTGGCCCCCGGCGATCCGCGCCACCCGGCGGCCTGCGGCGGCTCCGGGCAGGCCGCCCCGACCACGTACGAGGGGGAGAACACCACGCACCTGACGGTCGCCGACCGCTGGGGCAACGTCGTCTCGTACACCCTGACCATCGAGTCCACCGGCGGCAGCGCGATCACCGTCCCGGGCCGCGGGTTCCTCCTCAACAACGAGCTGACCGACTTCTCCTTCGCGCCGGCGGCCCCCGGGGTCCCGGACCCGAACCTGCCCGGCCCCGGCAAGCGGCCGCGCTCGTCCATGTCCCCGACCATCGTGCTGGAGCACGGGCGCCCGGTGCTCGCGGTGGGCTCCCCGGGCGGAGCCACCATCATCACCACCGTCCTGCAGACCCTGATCGGGCACCTGGACCGGGGGCTGCCGCTGGTCGACGCGATCGCGGCGCCGCGCGCCAGCCAGCGCAACCAGACCACCACCGAGCTGGAGCCGGGTCTGTGGAACAGCCCGCTGCGCGGCCGACTGGAGGCGCTGGGCCAGGGGTTCCGGCAGAATCCGGAGATCGGCGCGGCGACCGGGGTCCAGAGGCTCCCGGACGGGCGCTGGCTGGCCGCGGCCGAGACGACCCGGCGGGGCGGGGGATCGGCCATGGTGGTCCACCCGTACGGAAAGCCGTAGGGAACGACCGCTCCCGATGTTCAGAGGGCGGTGAGGATCCTCGGGCCGTCGGCGGTGATCGCGACCGTGTGCTCCACGTGCGCGGCGCGGCTGCCGTCGACGGTCCGCAGGGTCCAGCCGTCCCCGTCGCACCGGTACTCGTCCGTACCGCCCGCGATCAGCATCGGCTCGATCGCGAGGACCATGCCGGGGCGCAGCTGCATGCCCCGCCCCGGCCGGCCCTCGTTGGGCACGCCCGGGTCCTCGTGCATGGTGCGGCCCACGCCGTGGCCGCCGAAGTCCTCCATGATCCCGTACCCGGCGGTGCGGCAGACCGTGCCGATGGCGTAGGCGATGTCGCCGATCCGGTTGCCGGGCCGCGCGGCGGCGATGCCGGCCGCGAGGGCCGCCTCGGCGGTCTCGATCAGCCGCAGGTCGGCGGGGCGGGGGCGGCCGACGGTGAAGCTGACCGCCGCGTCCCCGACCCAGCCGCCCAGCTCGGCCCCGCAGTCGATGCTGACCAGGTCTCCGTCGCGGAGCCGGTAGTCGTCGGGGATGCCGTGCACGATCGCGTCGTTGACCGAGGCGCAGACGACCCCCGGGAAGGGCACCGGCGCGAAGTGCGGCCGGTAGCCGAGGAACGGCGAGCTCGCTCCGGCTTCGGCCAGTACCGCGCGGGCCGCCCGGTCCAGGTCCAGCAGGGACGCCCCGACGGCCGCCGCTTCCCGTGCGGCGGCCAGGGCATGGGCGACGACCCGGCCCGGGGCGCGCATCGCGTTGATCGACTCTTCTGTCTTCAGTTCCACCATGCCAATAACTATACCGGTATAACTTTAACGGGATAGTTATTGGGGGAGGGGGTAGGATGAGGCCATGGTCCGTACCCCCCTCACCCCCGAAGAGCGCGAGCGCGGCGAGCGGCTCGGCGCGCTGCTGCGCGAAGCCCGCGGCGGGCGCAGCATGGTCGAGGTCGCGGCGAGCGCCGGGCTGTCCGCCGAAACCCTCCGCAAGATCGAGACCGGCCGCGCGCCGACCCCGGCCTTCTTCACGGTGGCCGCCCTCAGCGAGGCGCTCGGACTGTCCCTGGACGATGTGCTGCGCCGCTGCGTGTTCGTACCGGCCTGAGGCTCCGGCAGTTTTGTGCCGAGGTCCTGTCGGGGCCGCGGACCTGCGGTTTCTTTCGGGCGGGGCCGGCGGGCCGAACGGCCCAATCGGCGGTGGGGGCGGCCGGGAGCGGGGCAGGCGTGAAGGCGTGTCGACCTCGAACGCTTCCCAACGACTCGGTTTCGCACTCCTCGGCGCCCTGCTCGCGGCCGGTCTGCTGCTTGCCGCGTGCGCGGCGCCGGGCGGGCGTGCCTCCGCCCGGGATCCGGGTACGCGGCCTGCCGCGCCCCGGGGGCCGTCGTAGGCTCCGGGGATGACTCTCGACGAGCTGAACCAGGGCAAGTACGTCAGCCTCACCACGTTCCGCAAGGACGGCACCCCCGTCGCGACGCCGGTCTGGGCGGTTGCCGACGGGGGTGAGCTGTACGTGTGGACGCGCAGCGACTCCTGGAAGGTGAAGCGGATCCGCAACAACGGGCGGGTCGCGGTCAGTGCCTGCGACGTACGGGGGCGGGTCGCCGAAGGGGCGGAGGTGCTGGAGGGCGAGGCGCGGCTGCTGGACGAGGCGGGGCTGGCGCGGGTGCGGAAGCTGATGTCGCGGAAGTACACGTGGCAGTTCTGGGCCTTGGACGTACCGGCCGCCCTGGTGCGGCGGGGGAAGCGTCCGCACACCGCGATCGCCGTCAAGCTTTGAGATTCCCGTAGCCCGCCCGTAACACCGGTGGGATCCAATGCGGGCATGGAGACCGCGACTTCGCAGGCGATCGGTCAACTCTCGGGCTACTTACACGGGTTGGCGCAGAGACTCGATCCGGGGACGGGCTGGTACGGGGAGTTCCTGCGCCGGGATCCGGAGGGCCTGCGGGCCTGCCTGGACGGCGCCGCGATGCCGCCGTGGGACGTGGTGGAGTCGCTGCTCGGGGACCTCGCGGGGGCCCGGGGCACGGAGCTCGCGGCGCGGGAGAGGGAGTACGCGGCCCGGTTGCGGGCCGCGGCGGTCGCGGTGTGGGACCGGCTGCCGGGCGGGGCGGAGGAGCTCCGGACCCTGCTGGCGGCGGCCGCCGACCAGCGCTCCGTATCGGAGGCGGCGACCCGCACGCTGGCGGCCCGTCTCGGCTCGGCTCCGGACCCGGCGGTGGCGGAAACCCTGACCCGCGAACTGGCCTGGACCCAGGACGACACCGCCAGGGCGGCCTCCCGCCACGAAGACCTCATGTCCCGCCTCAGGGCCCTGGGCACCCCGCCCGAGCCGGGGTGGTCCGCCGCGCCCGGGCCCGCCGGGGCAGAGACCCCGGCAGAGACCCCGGCCGGGGCGCGGGCCGGGGCGCGGGCCGGGGCGGAGGAGGGCGGGACGGCGTCCGGGGTGCCGCGGCAGCGTGAGGCGGGGGAGGAGCGGACCGAGCCGCCCGTGGGGCGGGCCGAGGGCCGGTGGCTGCGCGGTGCGCGGCGGGCCGGCGGGGCCCGGTACGCGGGCGCCGCGGCTGCGGCCCCCGCACCCTTCACCCCACCGCCCGCACACCCGGACGCGGCCGCCGCACCCCGCGGTGCCCGCTTCGCCCACGCCGATCCGCACGCCGAGTCCCACGCCGAGCCCCGCCCGGAGCCCCGCCCCGAGCCCCGTGCGGAGACCCGCCCCGAGCCCCGGGCCCCCCGCCGTTCCCGCGCCGAAACGCTCGGCCGCGCCCGCTTCGCCCCGCCGGCGCCGGAGATGCCCGCCGCCCCCGAGCCCGACACGCGGGGCGCCGCGCCCCTCGCGGCCGGGCCGGTCCCGGGCGGGATCGCCGCGGTGATCGGGGAGTTGCTGGGGCTGCGGGCCCAGGGGCGCGGCGGCGAGGCCCACGCGCTGCTCTGCGAGGCCGCGGCCTGGCCCGCCGGCCGGCTGCCAGGGTTGGCCGACGAGCTGGTCCGGGCCGGGCTCGCCGCCGACTGGGCCACGCTGCTCTGGGAGGCGGCCTCGCTCCCGCCCGAGCGGCTCGCCGCGGCCGCGGCCGCCCTCGGCGAGGCCGGCCGGTACGCCGACTGCGAGGCGCTGCTGCGCCAGGGTGCGGCCCGCCCCGCCGCCGAGATCGCCGAGGCCGCCCTGGCCCTGGCCGGGTCCGGCCGGACCCGCGAGGCCGACGCCCTGCTCGGCGCCTTCGTCAAGGTCCGCACCGCCGAGGAGGCCGTCCGCCTCGCCCGCCGCGATCCGCAGTGGTTCACCCCCCGGCTCCTCCGGGCCGCCGAGGCGCTCTCCGACACGCACCACCGTGACCTCGTACACGCCCTGCGGGTTGCGAAACCGCCCGTCCAATGAGCGGATTCGATCATCCGTTGCCCTAGCTTGATCGACTCACCCAACCGCGCACGGCGGTCTTGCCCCACGGTGTGACGGGGCCTACGTTCTACTCCCTACGCACACTGTCTACGTGCGTAGAACTCGGCGTTCCCGTCGCGAGGAGCAGCTCATGGCCCAAGTCGTCCGCGCCGCACTCGTCCAGGCCACCTGGACCGGAGACACCGAGTCGATGATCACCAAGCACGAGGAGCACGCCCGGCGGGCGGCCGCCGACGGCGCACAGATCATCGGCTTCCAAGAGGTGTTCAACGCACCCTACTTCTGCCAGGTCCAGGAGCCCGAGCACTACCGCTGGGCCGAACCCGTCCCCGACGGCCCCACCGTCCAGCGGATGCAGGCGCTCGCCCGCGAGACCGGCATGGTCATCGTCGTACCGGTCTTCGAGCTCGAATCCGAGGGCTTCTACTACAACACCGCTGCCGTCATCGACGCCGACGGCAGCTACCTCGGCAAGTACCGCAAACACCACATCCCCCAGGTCAAGGGCTTCTGGGAGAAGTACTACTTCCGCCCGGGCAATCTCGGCTGGCCCGTCTTCGACACCGCCGTCGGCAGGGTGGGCGTCTACATCTGCTACGACCGCCACTTCCCCGAGGGCTGGCGCGCCCTGGGCCTGGCCGGGGCCCAGCTGGTCTACAACCCCTCCGCCACCCACCGGGGCCTGTCCTCCTACCTCTGGCAGCTGGAACAGCCCGCCGCGGCCGTCGCCAACGAGTACTTCGTCGCCGCGATCAACCGCGTCGGCCAGGAGGAGTACGGCGACAACGACTTCTACGGCACCAGCTACTTCGTCGACCCCCGCGGCCGGTTCGTCGGGGAGGTCGCCAGCGGCAAGGACGAGGAACTCCTCGTCCGGGACCTCGACTTCGACCTGATCAAGGAGGTCCGCGATCAGTGGGCCTTCTACCGCGACCGCCGCCCCGACGCCTACGGAGGGCTCGTTCAGCCGTGACCAACCCGATTCCCCTGCACAGCCGCCACCAGGCCGTCATGCCCGACTGGCTCGCGCTCTACTACCGCCGCCCCATCGAGCTCACGCACGGCGAGGGCCGCCACGTCTGGGACGCCGGCGGCAACCGCTACCTCGACTTCTTCGGCGGCATCCTCACCACGATGACCGCCCACGCCCTGCCCGAGGTCACCAAGGCCGTCTCCGAACAGGCCGGCCGGCTCATCCACTCCTCCACGCTGTACCTCAACCGTCCGATGATCGAGCTCGCCGAGCGGGTCGCCGCGCTGTCCGGCATCCCCGAGGCGCGGGTCTTCTTCACCACCTCCGGCACCGAGGCCAACGACACCGCCCTGCTGCTGGCTACGGCGTACCGCCGCTCCAACCAGATCCTGGCGATGCGCAACAGCTACCACGGACGGTCCTTCTCGACCGTCTCCATCACCGGCAACCGCGGCTGGTCCCCGACGAGCCTCTCGCCGCTGCAGACGTACTACGTCCACGGCGCCGTCCGCACCCGCGGGCCCTTCGCGCACCTCGACGACACCGCCTTCACCGCGGCCGCCGTCGCCGACCTGGAGGACGTGCTCGGCCAGGCCCGCGGCGGGGTCGCCGCCCTCATCGCCGAGCCGATCCAGGGCGTCGGCGGGTTCACCGCCCCGCCCGACGGGCTGTACGGGGCCTTCCGCGAGGTCCTCGACCGGCACGGCATCCTCTGGATCAGCGACGAGGTGCAGACCGGCTGGGGCCGCACCGGCGACAACTTCTGGGGCTGGCAGGCCCACGCCCAGAACGGGCCGCCGGACATCCTCACCTTCGCCAAGGGCATCGGCAACGGCATGTCCATCGGCGGGGTCGTGGCCCGCGCCGAGATCATGAACTGCATCGACACCAACTCCATCTCCACCTTCGGCGGCTCCCCGGTCACCATGGCGGCCGGCGTCGCCAACCTCGCGTACCTGCTGGAGCACGACCTCCAGGGCAACGCCCGCCGCGTCGGCGGCCTGCTCCTGGAGCGGCTGCGCGCCATCGCCGCCACCGTGCCCGCCGTACGGGAGGTCCGCGGCCGGGGCCTGATGGCCGCGCTGGAGCTGACGAAGCCCGGCACCGACGTGGCCGACCCGGACGCGGCCGCCGCCGTCCTGGAGGCCGCCCGCGAAGGCGGCCTGCTGCTCGGCAAGGGCGGCGGACACGACACGAGCGTGCTGCGCATCGCGCCGCCGCTCTCCCTCACCGTCGCCGAGGCGGAAGAGGGCGCCGAGATCCTCGCAAAGGCCCTGCACAGCATCGCGTGACCGGGAGGCGCCGCACATGTCCATCCGCACCCTCATCCGCGGCGGCCTCGTCATCACGGCCGCCGACGAACTCCACGCCGACGTACTGGTCGAGGACGGCCGCGTCGCCGCCCTCGCGGCCCACGGCTCGGCGGCCGCCGAGGCCTGGACGGCCGACCGCACGATCGACGCGAGCGGGAAGTACGTCATCCCCGGCGGGGTCGACGCCCACACCCACATGGAGCTGCCCTTCGGCGGGACCGCCGCCTCGGACACCTTCGAGACCGGGACCCGGGCCGCCGCCTGGGGCGGCACCACCACCATCGTCGACTTCGCCGTCCAGAGCATGGGCCAGGCCCTGCGCCAGGGCCTCGACACCTGGTACGACAAGGCCGACGGCAAGTGCTCCGTCGACTACGCCTTCCACATGATCCTCTCGGACGTCAACGAGGGGACCCTGAAGGAGATGGACCACCTGATCGGGGAGGGAGTCACCTCCTTCAAGCTGTTCATGGCCTACCCCGGGGTGTTCTACAGCGACGACGGGCAGATCCTGCGCGCCATGCAGCGGGCCTCCGGCAACGGCGGGCTGATCATGATGCACGCCGAGAACGGCATCGCCATCGACGTGCTCGTCGAACAGGCCCTGGCCCGGGGCGAGACCGACCCCCGCCACCACGGCGAGGTCCGCAAGGTCGTCCTGGAAGCCGAGGCCACCCACCGGGCGATCCAGCTCGCGCGCGTCGCCGGCTCCCCGCTGTACGTGGTCCACGTCTCGGCGGACGAGGCGGTGGCCGAGCTCGCCGCCGCCCGCGACAAGGGCCTGCCGGTGTTCGGCGAGACCTGCCCGCAGTACCTCTTCCTGTCCACCGACAACCTCGAAGAGCCCGATTTCCAGGGCGCCAAGTACGTCTGCTCCACCCCGCTGAGGCCGCGCGAGCACCAGGCGGCGCTGTGGCGGGGGCTGCGGACCAACGACCTCCAGGTGGTCTCCACCGACCACTGCCCGTTCTGCTTCCGCGGCCAGAAGGAACTCGGCCGCGGGGACTTCTCCAAGATCCCGAACGGGCTGCCGGGGGTGGAGAACCGGATGGATCTCCTCCACCAGGCCGTCCTGGACGGGCACATCAGCCGCCGCCGCTGGATCGAGATCGCCTGCGCGAGCCCGGCCCGGATGTTCGGCCTCTACCCGCAGAAGGGCACCATCGCGCCGGGCTCCGACGCCGACATCGTCCTCTACGATCCGCACGCCGAGCAGGTCATCTCCGCCGAGACGCACCACATGAACGTGGACTACTCGGCGTACGAGGGCAAGCGGATCACCGGACGCGTCGACACCGTGCTCTCCCGCGGCGAACTCGTCATCGACCGGCGCGAGTACACGGGCCGGGCCGGCCACGGGGTGTTCATCCCCCGCTCCACCTGCCAGTACCTCTAAGGAGCCGTGATGGACTTCGGCCTCGTCCTCCAGACCGACCCGCCCGCCTCCCGGGTCGTCAGCCTCATGACGCGCGCCGAGCGCAACGGCTTCCGCTACGGCTGGACCTTCGACTCGGCGGTCCTGTGGCAGGAACCCTTCGTCATCTACAGCCAGATCCTCGCGAACACCCAGAAGCTGCACATCGGGCCGATGGTCACCAACCCCGGCACCCGCACCTGGGAGGTCACCGCCTCCACCTTCGCCACCCTCAACGACATGTACGGCAACCGCACGGTGTGCGGGATCGGCCGCGGGGACTCGGCGATGCGGGTCGCCGGACGCAAACCGAACACCCTGGCCCGCCTCGGCGAGGCCATCGACGTCATCCGTGACCTCGCCGAGGGCCGGGAGGCCGAGGTCGACGGGAACGCGCTGCGGCTCCCGTGGGTCCGGGACGGGAAACTTCCCGTCTGGATGGCCGCGTACGGGCCGAAGGCGCTGGCCCTGGCCGGGGAGAAGGCGGACGGGTTCATCCTCCAGCTCGCCGACCCCTACCTCACCGAGTGGATGGTCGGCTCCGTCCGGCAGGCCGCCGAACAGGCCGGGCGCGATCCGGACGCGGTCACCATCTGCGTCGCGGCCCCGGCGTACGTGGGCGAGGACCTGGCCCACGCCCGCGACCAGTGCCGCTGGTTCGGCGGGATGGTCGGCAACCACGTCGCCGACCTCGTCGGCCGCTACGGAGAGCACTCCGGCATGGTGCCGGACGCCCTCACCGAATACATCAAGGCCCGCGAGGGCTACGACTACAGCCACCACGGCCGCGCCGGGAACCCGTCCGCCGACTTCGTGCCCGACGAGATCGTGGACCGCTTCTGCCTGCTCGGCCCGCCCGAGGCCCACATCGAGAAGCTGCGGGCCCTGCGCGACCTGGGCGTCGACCAGTTCGCCGTGTACGACATGCACGACGCGCAGGAAGCCACCATCGACGCGTACGGGCAGCACGTGATCCCGGCGCTCAGAGCCTGACCGAGCCCCCCACCGACCCGAAGGAACGCGCGCACATGCCGGACCACACGATCGGCGACACCCGGGACCGCGTCGAGCTCGCTCCCGGCGAGGTCCCCTCCGACGGCCGCTTCGCCAACCCCGACCTCCTCCCCGTACCGGTCGAGGCCAGGCGCTGGACGACGTACAATTTCACGGCCCTGTGGGTCGGCATGGCGCACAACATCCCCTCCTGGCTGCTCGCCTCCGGGCTGGTGGCCCTGGGGATGGACTGGAAACAGGCCGTCTTGACCATCGCGCTGGCCAACCTCATCGTGCTGGCGCCGATGCTGCTCATCGGGCACGCCGGGCCCAAGTACGGAATCCCGTTCCCGGTGCTGGCCCGGGCCCCGTTCGGGGTGCGCGGAGCCAACCTGGCCGCCCTGATCCGGGCGGCCGTGGCCTGCGCCTGGTTCGGGATCCAGACCTGGATCGGCGGGTCCGGGATCTTCGTCCTGCTCGGCAAGGTCTTCGGCGGCTGGGAGGACGCCGCGGAGATCGCCGGCCAGCCCTGGCCGCTGTGGCTGTGCTTCATCCTCTTCTGGGCCCTCGAACTCGCCATCATCTACCGGGGGATGGAAGCCCTGCGGCGCTTCGAGAACTGGGCCGCGCCCTTCGTCATCGTCGGCGCGCTGGCGCTGCTGGTGTGGATCGGGGTCAAGGCGGGCGGCTTCGGCGAGCTGCTCGACCAGCCGTCCAAGCTCGGCTGGGGCGAAGACTTCTGGCAGGTCTTCTTCCCGTCGCTGATGGGAATGATCGCCTTCTGGTCCACCCTCTCGCTCAACATCCCCGACTTCACGCGCTTCGGCGCCGGCCAGCGCAGCCAGATCCTCGGACAGACACTCGGGCTGCCGACGACGATGACCCTCTTCGCGCTGCTGTCGGTGTTCGTCACCTCCGGGTCGGAAGCGGTGTACGGCGCCCCGATCTGGGACCCGGTGGAGCTGGTCTCCAAGACCGACAGCGTCTTCGGGCTGCTCTACGCCCTGGTCACGGTGCTCGTCGCGACGATCTCGGTGAACATCGCGGCCAACGTCGTCTCCCCGGCGTACGACCTGGCCAACCTGGCCCCCCGCAGGATCAACTTCCGCCGGGGCGCGCTGATCACGGGCGTGGTCGGCGTCCTGATCATGCCGTGGAAGCTGACCTCCACCCCCGAGCTGTACATCTACACCTGGCTCGGCCTGGTCGGCGGACTGCTCGGCACGGTCGCCGGCATCCTCATCGCGGACTACTGGGTCGTGCGGCGCACCCGGCTGTCACTGCCCGACCTGTACCGGGAGGGCGGCCCGTACTGGTACACGGGCGGCTGGAACATCAGTGCGGTGGCGGCCTTCGTGGTCGGCGGCGTCCTGGCCATCGGCGGCTCCCACTCGGCCCCCGGCCAGGGCCCCTTCCCGGAGGAGGGCCTGATCCCCTTCCTGAAGCCCCTCGCCGACTACGGCTGGGCGGTCGGCGTGGCCTCGTCCTTCCTCCTGTACACGGCCCTCATGATCCGCCGGCGTCCCACCCGCTGACCGGCGGCACCCGCAGTCCACCCGGAGGTCGGCGAATGGACGCGATGGGCGGTGGGGTTTGTCAGCCGGGCGTGGTGTGATGGGGGCATGATCGAAGAGTTCCTGGCCCAAGACCTGTCCGCAGTGGAAGAAGCGATCCGCAAGGCGGCGGCGGCCGAGATCATGCCGAGATTCCGGCAGCTCGCCGACCACGAGGTGGACCAGAAGAGCGGTCCGCACGATCTGGTGACCGTCGCCGACCGCAAGGCCGAGGAGCACCTCACGGCCTCCCTGACCCACCTGCTGCCCGGCTCCGCCGTCGTCGGCGAGGAGGCGGTCCACGCGGACCCGGCCGTGTACGGGGCACTGCGCGCCGACGCGCCGGTGTGGATCGTCGACCCGGTGGACGGCACCCGGCAGTTCGTCGCCGGAGACCCGGAGTTCTGCACCCTGGTCGCCCTGGCCCACCGCGGCGAGATCCTCGCCTCCTGGACCTTCGCCCCGGCGCTGGAGGAGCTGGCGACCGCCGTGCGCGGGCAGGGTGCGTACGTCAACGGCGAGCGGATCCGCAGCGGTTCGCCGAAGCCCGGCGCCGACCTGCGGGTCGCCATGGCCCACCCGCTGTACACATCCGACGAGGACAAGGCGACCCTGTCCCGGCTCGACGTGCCCGGGGTCGCGGCCCGGCCCTGCGGCTCGGCGGGCCTGGAGTACCTGAAGGTGGCCCGCGGGGAGATGGACGGGCTCGCCTTCACCTGGCCCTCGGCGTGGGACCACGCGGCCGGACTGCTGCTCGTCGCCGAGGCGGGCGGCGCGCAGAGCACCGTCGCCGGGGTCCCCTTCCGGGTGGACCGGGACAACGAGCTGCCGTTCGCCGTGGGGCGCGACGAGGCCACGGCCGTCCGGATCCGCGAGCTGCTGCGCGGCGCGTGAGCGCCCCCGTCCGGTCGAACCGGGCGCTGGCGGGGGCCGGTGTGGACGGGGCGAATATCCTGGGAGCGCAGCCGCCGCCGGACGAAGGAGTCTCAAGGTGCCGTCGATTCTCGATGCGGTCGTGGTGGGGGCGGGGCCCAACGGGCTGACCGCCGCCGTCGAGCTGGCCCGGCGCGGCTTCTCGGTGGCCGTGTTCGAGGCCGCGGAGACGGTCGGCGGCGGGGCCCGCACCGAGGAGCTCACGCTCCCGGGCTTCCGGCACGACCCCTGCTCGGCCGTGCACCCGCTCGGCATCGGCTCGCCGGTGTTCTCCACCATGCCGCTGAAGCGGTACGGGCTGGAGTGGCTGCACGCCCCGCTGCCCATGGCGCACCCCTTCGACGACGGCACGGCCGCCGTGCTCTCCCACTCCGTCTCCGAGACGGCTGCCTCCCTCGGCCCGCGCGACGCGGGCACGTACCGGCGGCTGGTGGCCCCCTTCCTCGGCAAATGGGACACCCTGGCCCGGGACTTCATGTCCCTGCCCTCGACCGCCCTGCCCCGGGACCCCGTCACCCTGGCCCGTTTCGGGCTCGCCGGACTGCCGCCCTCCACCTGGCTGCTGAACCGCTTCCACGAGGAGCGGGCGCGGGCCCTGTTCGCCGGGCTCGTCGCGCACGTGATCGCCCCGCTGGGCGGGATCGGCACGAGCGCCGTCGGCCTCGTCTTCGCCCTCGCCGCGCACGCCGGCGGCTGGCCCGTGCCGCGCGGCGGCTCGCAGTCGATCTCGGACGCCCTCGCCGGGTACCTGCGCGACCTGGGCGGCGTGGTCCACACCGGCTTCGAGGTCAAGCGCCTCGACGACCTGCCCCCCGCCCGGGCGTACGTCTTCGACACCTCGCCGACCGCGCTGGCCCGGATCGCCCGGCTGGGGCGCGCGTACGACGGCTACAAGTACGGCGCCGCCGCGTTCAAGCTCGACTACGCCCTGTCCGGCCCCGTGCCCTGGACCGCCGAGGCCCCCCGCCGGGCCGGCACCGTACAGATCGGCCCGCGCGCCCGCGACATCGACGCCGCCCTCCAGCTGGCCACCGGCGGGCGGGCCCCGCGCAACCCCTTCCTGATCACTGCCCAGCCCAGCCTGGTGGACCCCGGCCGGGCGCCCGAGGGCAAGCACGTGTTCTGGGCGTACGGGCACGTCCCCGCAGGCTGGGGCGGCAGCCTCACCGAAGCCGTCGAGCGGCAGATCGAGCGCTTCGCCCCCGGCTTCCGCGACCTGGTGCTGGCCCGCGCCACCGCCGGCCCGCCGGAACTGGCCGCCCGCAACCCCAACTACGTCGGCGGCGACATCGCGTGCGGCGCGGCCTCCGGACTCCAGCTGCTGCTGCGGCCCAAGCTGTCCCTGTTCCCGTACACGACGGCCCACCCGGCCGTGTTCCTCTGCTCCTCCGCCACACCGCCCGGCCCGGGAGTGCACGGCATGTCCGGGCACAACGCGGCCAAGGCGGTCTGGCGCCATCTGAGAAGGGCCTCCTGATGGTGCGCATCACCCTCGTGCAAGGCGACATCACGGCCGAGCAAGCGGACGCGATCGTCAATGCGGCGAACTCCTCGCTGCTCGGCGGCGGGGGAGTGGACGGCGCCATCCACCGGCGCGGCGGCCCCGAGATCCTGGACGCCTGCCGGGCGCTGCGCGCCTCCCGGTACGGCAAGGGCCTCGCGACGGGCCGGGCCGTGGCCACGACGGCGGGCCGGCTCCCGGCCGACTGGGTGATCCACACGGTGGGCCCGGTGTGGTCCCGGGACGAGGACCGCTCGGCGCAGCTGGCCTCCTGCTACCGCGAGTCCCTGCGGGTCGCGGCCGAGCTGGGGGCCCGTACGGTCGCCTTCCCGGCGATCTCCACCGGAATCTTCGGCTGGCCGATGGACGACGGCGCCCGGATCGCGGTGGAAACGGTCCGCGCGGCCGCCGCGGAGCCCGTGGAGGAAGTCCGCTTCGTCCTCTTCGACGAGAAGGCGTACGCGGTCTTCGCGACGGCGCTGGGGTAGCGCCGGGGCGGGGGACGAGGCCGATGCGTCCGGATGTGTCGGTGGGGGTCGATAGGCTTCTGGGATGAGCCTTGTCGACGCCCCCACCGAGACCCCCGATGCCCTCGAGGTGCTGCACCGCGTCTTCGGATACGACTCCTTCCGCGGCGAGCAGCAGCAGATCATCGAGCACGTGGCCGGCGGCGGGGATGCGCTGGTCCTGATGCCGACGGGCGGCGGCAAATCGCTCTGCTACCAGATCCCGGCGCTGGTCAGAGCCGGTACGGGCGTGGTGGTCTCACCGCTGATCGCGCTCATGCAGGACCAGGTGGACGCGCTGACGGCGCTCGGGGTGCGGGCCGGGTTCCTGAATTCGACGCAGGACCCGTACGAGCGCCAGGCCGTCGAGCAGGCCTTCCTCGCCGGTGAGCTGGACCTGCTGTACCTGGCCCCCGAGCGGCTGCGCACCGAGGGCACCCAGCGGCTGCTCGACCGGGGCACGGTGTCGCTCTTCGCGATCGACGAGGCGCACTGCGTCGCCCAGTGGGGCCACGACTTCCGGCCCGACTACCTGGCGCTGTCGATGCTGCACGAGCGCTGGCCGACGGTGCCGCGGATCGCGCTGACCGCGACGGCCACCGAGGCCACGCACGCCGAGATCGCGGCCCGGCTGGGGCTGGCGGAGGACGGCGGGGCCCGGCATTTCGTCGCCAGCTTCGACCGGCCCAACATCCAGTACCGGATCGCCCCGAAGAACAACCCGACCCGGCAGCTGCTGGAGCTGATCCGCACCGAGCACGCCGGGGACGCCGGAGTCGTCTACTGCCTGTCGCGGGCCTCGGTGGAGAAGACCGCCGCGTTCCTGGTGGAGCACGGCATCGACGCGGTCGCGTACCACGCGGGCATGGACTCCCGGACGCGCGCTGCGAACCAGGCGCGCTTCCTGCGGGAGGACGGCGTCGTGGTGGTGGCCACGATCGCGTTCGGCATGGGCATCGACAAGCCGGACGTGCGGTTCGTGGCGCACCTGGACCTGCCGAAGTCGGTCGAGGGCTACTACCAGGAGACCGGCCGCGCCGGACGCGACGGGGAGCCGGCCACGGCCTGGCTCGCGTACGGGCTTCAGGACGTGGTGCAGCAGCGCAAGATGATCGAGGGCTCCGAGGGCGACGAGACGCACCGCCGCTCCCTGGCCGCGCACCTCGACGCGATGCTCACCCTGTGCGAGACGGTCGAGTGCCGCCGGGTGCGGCTGCTGGCGTACTTCGGGCAGGCGGCGGCCGGGCCGTGCGGCAACTGCGACACCTGCCTGACCCCCGCCGAGTCCTGGGACGGCACGGTCGCCGCGCAGAAGCTGATGTCCACGGTGTGGCGGCTGGCGAAGGAGCGGCGGCAGAAGTTCGGCGCCGGCCAGATCATCGACATCCTCCAGGGCAAGAAGACGGCCAAGGTCATCCAGTTCGACCACGACGCGCTGTCGGTCTTCGGGATCGGCGCGGACCTGAGCACCGCGGAATGGCGCGGGGTCGTACGGCAGCTGCTGGCCTCGGGGCTGCTGGCGGTCGAGGGGGACTACGGCACGCTGGTGCTGACCGACGCCAGCGGTGAGGTGCTGGGCGGGCGCCGCAGCGTGCCGATGCGCAAGGAGGCCGCGCCGGCCCCCGCGGCCCGCAAGTCCTCCGGCTCGGGCTCCGGCTCGGGGAAGGCCGGGCGGGTCCCGGTCGATCTGCCTGCGGCGGCCGTGCCGGTCTTCGAGGCCCTGCGCGCCTGGCGGGCCGCGACCTCGAAGGAGCAGGGCGTGCCGGCGTACGTGGTCTTCCACGACGCGACACTGCGGGAGATCGCGACCCGGCTGCCCGGCACGGCCGAGGAGCTCGGCACGATCAGCGGTGTCGGCGAGGCGAAGCTGGCCAAGTACGCGGAGGGGATCCTGGCCGCGCTGGCCGGGACCGGAGCCGCCGCCGGCCCGGCCTCCCCGCCCCCGGGGTCCCTGGGGTCCCCGGCGTCCCCGCCCCGGGCTGCGGACCCGGAGCCCCCGGCCCCGCACGCCGACGAGGAACCGCCCTTCGACTTCGACGACACGGACCCGCCCTGGGACGACTGGGAGTAGGCCGGCCCGTACGCCCCCCCGCGGCGCCCACCCCGGGGCCGGGCACTCAGGCCCCGGGGAAGTGGACGTCGTAGCGGTCCTGGTGGGGCAGCAGCTCCTCGAACGGCGCCAGCCCGTGCTGGATGCGCCCCAGCGTCCGGAAGTAGCCGAAGCGCTCCACCCCGGGGGTCAGCACGACGAGGAGTTCGGCGCCCCCGCCGGGGGCCGCGCCGAACGCGTGCGTCAGCCCCGGCGGCACGAGGACCAGCCCGCCTTCGGCCACCCGCACTGCCTCCGTGCCGAGGAGGAAGTCGGCGGCGCCGCCGAGCACGTAGAAGAGTTCGGTGGACCGGGTGTGGAAGTGGTTCGGCGCCCCGGCCGAACCCGCGCCCAGGCTCAGCCGGTTCACCCCGGCCGCGCCGCCGTCGGCCAGCAGCCGGAAGGCCCCCGAGTGGGGCAGCGGCACCTCCTCCGCGTCCGCCGCCCGCACGACGAGCGCGGTCGCGCCGCCGCCCGTACCCGCGAGCCGTCCCTGGTGTCCCATCCGTGTCCTTCCGCCGCTTCCGGTCCGTCGTACCGACCGCTCCATTCGAGCAGGGCGACAGCCGCCGAACCAGCGCCGTTTCGCACGTACAGTCATCTCCGATCGTGATGGGTCGGGCCGCCGGGAGGACCGCGGATGGAACTACGGCAGCTGCGGTACTTCGTGGCCGTCACCGAGGAAGGGGGCTTCGGCCGGGCCGCCGAGCGGCTGCACACCGTCCAGTCGGCGGTGAGCCGTCAGATCGGCCTGCTGGAACGGGAACTGGGCCTGGTCCTGTTCACCCGCACCACCCGCAGGGTGGGCCTCACCGGCGCCGGGGAGCGGCTGCTCCCGGAGGCGCGGGCGGTGCTCGCCGCGGCCGCCCGCACGCGGGAGGTGGCCGCCGAGGTCGCGGCGGGCGCGACCGGAGTGCTCAGGCTGGGTACGGTGCACGGTCCGGGGGACCGGGTCTACCGCCTGCTGGAGGAGCTCGCCGACCGCGCACCGGGGCTGCGGGTGCGGCCGGTCCGGCTGCCGGTGACCGAGCGGCTCGCGGCGGTGCGTTCGGGCGAGCTGGACGCCGCGCTGGTCCGGGCCCGGCCCGACGCCCCCGGCCTGGAGCTGCTGCCGCTGTGGCGGGACCGGCTGTACGCGGCCCTGCCGGGCGGGCATCCGCTGGCCGCCGCCGAGGAGCTCGGCCCGGAGCAGCTGGCGCACCTGCCGCTGCGGCTGGCCGCGCGCGAGGACAACCCGCCCTTCCACGACCTGGTCGCCCCGCTGGCCGCGGCACCGGCCGGGCCGCCCTTCACCGACCTGCTCGCCACACTGACGTCGATCGGCGAGAGCCCCCTGGCCCCGTCCTGGACGGTGTTCTACGAGGTGGGGCCGCTGCCGAGGCTGCCGCGCACCGCGATCCGGCCGCTGACCCGGCCGGCCCTGACGACGTACCTGGCGGTGCTGCCGGGGCCTCCGGGACCGGCGCTGCGCCAACTGCTGGCGGCCGCGGCCGCCCCAGCCCCCGCCCCAGCCCCCGCACCGGGGCCCGGGCCTGCGGGCCCGCACGGCTGAGACCCCGGGTCAGGGGAGCCTAGGGAGTGTCGTCAAAGTGGCGTCGGCCGCCCGGGAGGGCGGGGCCGGCGGGGTCTGGTGCGTGCGATCGCAAGGCGGAGGAGGGAATCGACGCGGTGGGGGCACCTCCCAGCGGTAGCTGGGGGATGTCGGTGACCGACGACAACGCGGCGAGCGTGCGTGCCAGGCCCCGCCGGCCAGACGGGACTTTGACGACACGACCTAGGCCGCGTCGGCGGTGCGGTCCTCGTCCGGATCCTCCTCCTCGGCCTCGTCGGAGTGCGCGGCGCACGGCGGGCACAGCCGGGTGTACTCCGCCATCACCTCCTCGACCGTCTCCTTCTGCTTGCGCTCGCACGCCTTCTTCCGCGTCTCCTCCTTGCACAGCAGCTCGGCGCGGGCCCCCTCCAGCACGGCGATCGCCTGCCAGCCCTTGAACACGCACAGCAGGGCCTTGCAGAGGCAGTCGACGAACTCGGAGACCGTGGTGAAGCCCCGCCAGGCCTCCGCGCTGCGGCGGAGCAGCACCAGCAGGCGCGCGTAGAGGCGTACGACGTCCTTGCCCAGGACCGCGTCGCAGACGTCCGCCAGCAGCTGGGCGGCGTCCGTCCTGATCTTCGCCGCGCGCTCCGGCAGCGCCGTCAGCTCCCCGTCCAGGTCGGTGAAGCAGGCCGCGGCCTTCGAGGTGTCCGCCGTGTACCGGGCGATGCGCGCCGCCAGGGTGGCGACCGTGTCCTCCCGGCCGACCGTGTCGTCGACATCGCACCCGCAGTCGTCCACGCAGCAGCCCCGGCCGCCCGTGCAGCGGCGGATCTCGTCGAAGACCTTGTCGACGGCCTGCTGCAGGCAGTGGCGCTGCTCGTGGGTGACCCGGCAGCGGATCTGCTCGCGGACCTTGGCGAGTGTCGCCGCCGCCTCGTCCAGATCGGTCTTCGCGGCCAGCCGGGCCTTGGTGTACTCGGTCCGCGCGCTGTTGAACTTCTCCTGGAACTCGCGTAGTTGGGGCAGGTGCTGCTGGGTGACCTCGGCCCGGCGCTGGATGCCCGCTGCGACGCAGGCGAGCTCGTCGATCGCGCCGGGATCGCAGCCGCCCGTGCCGGCGGCCGGGGGGTGGTGCGCAGTGCTGCTCATGGTGGGCTCTCCTGGGTGAGGGGGCAGGCGCACCCGAGTGTGGGCCGGTTGGTGTCACCGGTTCGTCGCCCGGCCATCGCCGCCCGCCGCCCGCGCAACGCGCCGGTGACGGGAGGGGCCGCAGCATCGGCCCATGGCTGGATACCGGGCACTCGCCGCCGTGGGGCGCAGCGTCGTCGCGCTGCTCAACCGGCGCTTCGCCGAGGAGATCCCGGCAGGGCGCCGCCCGGAGGCGGTCCTCGCCGGACCTGTCGACTTCGACAAGGTGGACACCCCGGGCTCCGTCATCCGCAATCCGGCGGTGTCCGTCTACTGCTACCGCCTGAGCATCGACCGCGAGACCCGGCCCGCGCTGGCGGCGATGGCCGCCCAGGACGGGCTGCCCCGGCTGCCGCTGCGGATGCACCTGATGATCGCCGCCTGGGACCGGTTCGTGGAGGCGGAGCTCGAATGGCTGGGGCTGGCCGCCCGGATCCTGGAGTGCGAGGGAGTGCTCACCGGGCCGCTGCTGCACCCGAGCGGGGACTGGCTCGCCGGGGACTCGGTGCAGATCGTCCCCGACGAGCTGGCGATGGACTCGATGAGCGAGGCCTTCCAGGCGATGACCACCGACTACCGGCTCTGCCTGCCGTACGTCGCCCGGGTCGTCCGGATCGACGGGCCGGCCGGCCCCGCCGCGGGCGAGGTCACCGTGGTCACCGCCGGGTCGTCGGCCGGATCGTCGGCGGAGCCGCTCCGATGACGCCGGGGACGGGAGGCTCCGGCGGGGCGGACCGGCGGATCGCCGTGGAGGCCGGTCCGGTCGACGTACTGCACCGGCTCGCGCTGGCCGTACGGCCCCTGGACGCCAGGAGCCGGGCCGCCGCCGGGCCGGGGCTGCGCGTGGGCTGCGAGGGCGAGCCCGTACCGGGCCGCCGGCAGCGCCGCCCGCAGGACCTGGTCCGCCCGCTCGAAGGGCACGGCGCCACCGGGTACGTCCTGCGCCACACCACCGCGGGCGTCCTCCCGGCCGCCGTCACCGTACGGATCGAAGATCCCGCCCGCCGCTGGATACCGCGCCGTTTCACCGTACCGCTGTGGACCCGCGCCGAAGTCTCCGGCGCCGACGAGCGGCCGCCCACCGCCCCCCACGTCCGCGCCGACGCCCGGCTGTTGGTCCCCTGGCTGCTGCCCGGCCCCGCCTACCCGGTCCCACAGGGCACGACCGGCCTGCGGCTGCGCGTCGTACGCCCGGACGCCGCCGCCACCCCCGTGCGCTGGCCGCGGGTGGACGCCTTCGGGCCGGGCGGAGTCCCGCTCGGCTGGGCCCACGGCGACGAGCACGGCCAGGTGCTGCTGCTCATCGACGGGGTCGGGGTGCTCCCGTACCCGCCGCCCTCCCGGTTCGCCGTCGCGCTGCGCACCCACGCCCCCGACCCGCCGGCGGGTGCGTCGGCAGATCCGCCGGCCGACCTCGTCGCGGAGCCGGTCGAGCGCAGCGCCAACCCGCCCCGGCCGCAGGACCTCGACAACGCGGTGCTGCGCGGCACCGCCCGCCCGGCCGGGTACCGCACCGCCGCCGCCGACACCGTCCGCGCCCTCACCGTCGGCCAGGTGGTCCACGCCGCCGACGTGCCGCACGTACCCGCCTGACCCGTGACCGAGGAGACCCGTACATGCCCGAGTACCTGACCCCCGGCGTCTACGTCGAGGAGACCAGCTTCCGTTCACGGTCCATCGAGGGAGTGCCGACCAGCACGTTCGGCATGGCGGGGCGCACCGAGTACGGACCGGTGCCGTACCTCCTGCCGGGCGGCCCCACCGTGCTGCCGGGACCGGCGCTGGTGACGAGCTACACCGAGTACGAACGGGCCTTCGGCGGGCTGAAGATCGGCGAGGAGGACTGCCAGCTCGCCCTGGCGGCCCGGGCCTTCTTCGCCAACGGCGGGCGCCGCCTCTACGTCTCCCGGGTCTTCCCCTTCGTCCGTACGAGCGCCGCCGAGGACGCGCCCCCCGCCGTCGACGCCAACTTCGCCTCCCTGGCCGTCCCGGCGGCGGGCACCCCGCTGCTGTACTGGCGGGCTCGCTGGCCGGGCTCCGCCGGTGCCCGGATCGCCGTGGCGGTGACCTTCCGGCGCGGCAAGAACATCCTGATCGCCGGCGCCGACGGAGCGCCCCGGCTCACCGGCGTACAGGCGGGCGCCGCCGTGGAGGTCCTCCCGCTGAGCGGCGGGAACGCGCCCTCCCCGTCCGACGTCACGCCACCGGTGCCCACCACCGTCAGGACCGTCGTGCGCCGCGCCGACGGGGTCCTCGGATACCTGAAGGGCCAGGGCGATTTCGAGCCCGTCGAGGCCGGAACCGCCGCCTTCCACCTGACGCTGGCCGTCACCGTGCGCCTGGGCGAGCGCGTCGACGTGTACAACGAGCTGGAGCTCGACGACCGGCACCCGCGCTCGGTGGGCAACGTACTGCAGGCCGCCGATCCGGCCGACGAGTTCTCCCTCGTCTGGCTGGAGACGGTGAAGCCCGCGGCCGGAGCACCGCCGACGCTCCCCGGCGCCCGGCTCGTCGCCCTGCTCGGCCTCGGGCAGCCCGGCGTCCACCTGACCCGCGGCGGCGACGGACTGGAGCCGACCGCGCAGGACCTCGGCGGCAAGGAGGCCAATCCGGACAGCCTCACCGATCCCGCCCGCGGGCTCGGCGCGCTCGCCGAGATCGACGACATCGCCATCGTCGCCCTCCCGGACACCGTCACCCTGCCCGCCGCCGAGCAGAAGACCGCCGTCGACCTCCTCATCGGGCACTGCGAGAGGCTGCGCTACCGGATGGCGATCGTCGATCCGCCCCGCGACAGCTCGATCTCCGAAGTGCGCCGCTTCCGGGCCCAGTTCGACACCAAGTACGCCGCGCTCTACTACCCCTGGGTACGGATCACCGATCCGAGCCGGCGCCCCGACCCCGGAGCGCCGCCGCCCGTGATCGACGTGCCGCCCTCCGGATACGTCGCCGGGGTCTACGCCCGCAGCGACGTGGAGCGCGGGGTGCACAAGGCCCCGGCCAACGAAGTCCTGCTCGGCATCAACGACTTCACCGCCAACGTGACCTACGACCGGCAGTCCGTGCTCAACCCGGAGGGCGTCAACGCCCTGCGCTTCTTCGAGGGCCGGGCCCGGCGGGTGTGGGGCGCCCGGACGATGAGCTCGGACCCGGAGTGGAAGTACGTCAACGTGCGCAGGCTCTTCATCTACCTGGAGCACTCCATCGAGAAGTCCACCCAGTGGGCGGTGTTCGAGCCGAACAACGAGCGGCTGTGGGCCTCCGTACGGCAGACCGTCGAGGACTTCCTGATCACCGTCTGGCGGACCGGGGCCCTGCTCGGCACCAAGCCCGAGGAGGCCTTCTTCGTCCGCTGCGACCGCACCACCATGACCCAGAACGACCTCGACAACGGGCGGTTGATCTGCCTGATCGGGGTGGCCCCCACCTACCCGGCCGAGTTCGTCGTGTTCCGCATCGGACAGTTCACGGCCGACGCACAGCGCGGCTGACGCCCGCAGAACGGGAGACACCACCCATGGCCACGCGCAACAACCCCTACGGAGCCTTCAACTTCCTCGTCAAACTCGGCGACACCGGCGGCGAGGACCAGATCGCCGGGGGCTTCTCCGACTTCAGCGGAGCCGGCAACGAGGTGAAGTTCTCCGAGTACCGCAACGGCAACGACCCCGAGAACCACGTCCGCAAGATCGCCAACACCAACACGACCAACGACGTCACCCTCAAGCGCGGCATCATCGGCGATCTGCGCCTCTTCAACTGGATCAAGGCCACCCGCGAGGGCGAGTACGACGCCCGCACCGTCACCGTCACCCTCCACGACGAGGGACGCCAGCCGGTCTGCGCCTGGGTGCTGCGCGCCGCCCAGCCCAAGAAGTGGGTCGGCCCCACCCTCACGGGCAAGGGGGGCGGGGAGGTCGCGATGGAGGAACTCCACCTCGTCGCCGAACGCATCGACTTCCAGTCGCTTTGAGACCTCCCCGTCCTGAAGGACCCCGTTGCTGATCTTTCATTTCGAGGGATGTGCGAGGAGGCGGCGTAAGTGAGTGGTGCGGGTGCGCTCGGGGCGGTGGCCTTGCTGCCA
>NZ_JBHYXN010000053.1:0-51344 GCF_042752335.1 Streptomyces sp. NPDC059355
AGGTACGACAAACTCGCAGTCCGCTACGAAGCGACCGTGCTGGTCGCAGCCATCAACGAATGGCTGTGACCAGCACTTTCACAACACGCCCTAGCGCGGCAGCACCGTCGCCGGGCAGGACCGATGAGCTCGGCGACGTCGGTAGCCGGGGCGCTGCTCATCGGCGACGGGGATCTTGTCAGCGTCCACCGCCCAGCAGCCTGACAGCCCGCGGCACTTACGCTGCAGGGATGGGGGGAGGGACGGGCACAGCACTGAGCCTTGGCCCCGCGATCACCGCGGTACGGGCTCCCGGTAGCGTCACCGGGACACTCGCATCGAAAGAGAGCACCTACTCGCGGACCTCGGCATCGTCGGGCAGGCAGCCGGGCTGTTCGCCGTCACGAACATCGACGACATCCTGATCCTGGCCCTGTTCTTCGCCCAGGGCGCCGGCCACCCCGGGTCCACCCGCCGGATCTTGCTGGGCCAGTACCTGGGCTTCGCAGCAATCCTCGCCGTGGCGGTGGCCGCCGCCTTCGGCGCCACCTTCCTGCCTGAGTCGGCCATCCCGTACCTCGGCCTGCTGCCGCTCGCCCTGGGCTTCAAGGCCGCCTGGCAGGCATGGAAGGACCACCGCGACGGCAGCGGGGACCAGGAAGAGGAGCAGGAGGTTGCCAAGGACGGCGGACCGAGCCCGTTGGAGGTCGCCGCAGTCACCTTCGCCAACGGCGGCGACAACATCGGCGTCTATGTGCCCGTCTTCGCCACCGCCGGCATCGGCGGGATGAGCGTGTACGCCGCGGTGTTCCTCGTCCTCGTGGCCGTGTGGTGCTTCGCGGGCAGGTTCTTCGCCACCCGACCCGTCATCGCCAGAGCCCTCGCGCGCTGGGGCCACGTCCTGCTGCCCCTGGTCCTGATCGCCATCGGCCTGCTCATCCTCATCGAAGGCGGCGCCTTCGGCCTGTGACCCCGGGCGGCACAGCACCGGACCAGTTCGAAACCCTCACGACACCGGCCGCCTCCCAAGTGGGAGCCGACGCCGCAGGCCGAGTCCCCATCCCGCGGCGTCGGTGACGGGATCCACTCGGCTACTCCTCGGAACTCTTCGAGGACGGCGGCAGGGCCGTGTCCGGCAGCCGTTCCGGCTTCTGCCATCGCGTCGTTCCGATCAGGAGGGTTGCCGGTCCTGTCCGCCGGCCGCTGGAAGGTGATCCGGCAAGGGGCGCTGCTGGACCTGCCCGCTGTCTCCGGGCGGGACGCGTCGTAGGTGAGCAGCCGGTCCGCATCGACGGTCGCGAAGTGATCTTGTCGCATCTCGTCATGCTCGGAGCGCCACGAGCCCCGGTCGGCGGTGGGAGCCAGTGCCTCGCGCAGGATCCGCAGGTGCTCGGGGTAGGAGAAGGGGCCTTCGGACAGGAGCAGGCACCGGTGCGTGCGGGAACGGAAGGTGTTGAACCACGGTGCGAGGCCCGGCTCCATGTCTGCGAGCAGTTCGGAGCCGGCGTGTCCGCGGGCCCAGCTCTCGATGAACTCGGCCGCGCCCAGGGCATGCGTCTCGTACCAGCCCTCAGAGGATACGGGTATCGCTCACGGTCCTGTTCGGGAGATTCCGTGGGGTGGACGCCCTGCCACTCGATGCCGTTGTGTAGTCGTCGGGCAGCCGGGTACCGATCGATGCCTCCACTGCGGCCCAGCCCCCGTGGGCGTCCACGGGTCCGGCCGGTGGTGTCACGCGCTGCTCATGTGGTGGCGCGGCGGCTGCCATGTCTCACTCTCGCGTTCACTCGACGGCTCGACGCGGTGATCGACTTCGACAGCGGCGCCGGCTCGTTGCTGCCGGCACGCTGCCCCGACGCGCCGTCGCCAACCCGCCATCGCCACCACGTCCTACACGGCCGTGCGGGCCGCCACCCGGTGAAGGGTGACGGCCCGCGGTAGCACGCCGGTCAGTGGTGACGCCGGCCCCACGACTCCGTGTCGACGGTGCGCCCGCGGTCATCGCGCAGCGTGGCGGTGTCGCCCTGGTTGCCCCAGATGTACTCGCGGCTGTTCTGGAAGAGGTCGGTGCGGGTGTCGCGGCCGTTGCCGGTGTGGATGCGGATCGTGGCGCGGGCGTTGATGCGGACGTTGTCGAAGCGGTAGCGGTTGCCGTCACTGTCGCGCAGGGTCCAGCCGCGCAGGTTGACGGCGTCGCGGGTGGTGTTGGTGATCTCGACCCATTCCGCGTTCAGGGAGCGGTTCGAGTGGTCGTCGCGTCCGGGGCTGTCGGCCTGCACCCGGCTGATCTCCACCCGCGGACGCTGGTGGTGACCGTCCTGGGCGGCCGCCGGCAGCGACGCCGCGCCGACCACGGCCCCGGCGGCCAGGACGGTGGCGGCGATACGGCGAACGGAGGAAGAAACAGAAGTCATGAGCGAAGCTCCCTGAAGAACAGCGCTCCACCAGCCGAAACATGCCGGTGAGGCGGTGTGGGTTCCCGGCCCGGATGAGCCGAGGGCCACACTCTCGACCCCGCCCCCACACCTCCGCAGCCCCCGCCGGGGCCGGTTACCGGAGCAGGACATTCCCGTCACACTCACTTGCACACCACACACATACCAACCGGGCAGGGCCCTGACATCCACTGCCCGCTACACCCACCCACACCACCAGCCGCATACCGGAACAGTGCACTCCGGCGCACCACGCGGCGCACTTACGGCACGCCTCACCCAACCGGACCAGCTGACCAAGTAACAACCGTTCTGCGAAGTTCTTCGCACTCACGTCCAAATACGGAGAAAATTTCGCACCTTGCGGCCAACCGAGCGCCGAACCCGAAGCCGGTGGGCATGCACGAGCCGGAGCTCGTGGCGGGAAAGCGCGACGCGGCTGGGCTTCGCGCTGCTGGCGAAGCACTACACCAAGCACAGACGGTTACCGCGGGACCGGATGAAGTGGTCGCCTTCGTCTTCGGGCAGATGAAGGCGTCGGTCGCGGAGCCCGACTCCTGCCGGGGTACCGGCAGCACGATCGAGTACCACCGTGCCCAGATACATGAGCATCCGGGGTTCCGGGCGTGCTCGGTCACGCTCCAGATCGTGCCCGCTGAACCGCCAGGGGCAGACCCGCTCGGCCCGGCCGAGCGGCGCGGCCATCGGCCCGGCGAGGACGGGTCGATGGTGAGGCCGCGGACGGCCGGGCCTGCGGCGTCATCGACGTCCGCGGAGTTCCCGCACGAGTTCCGCCACGGCGCACAGGCGCGTACAGCGCCGCGAGCGGCCATGCCGCCCACGTGCCGGTCACGCGCGTCCGGCAGACGGAACCGCCGTCACTCCGGAGCGTCCGGCGTCCTCCACCCTGAAGTGGACGGCGGGCAAAACCGTCGCCAACCTGGTTCGGACGAGCACCGGTGCCCACGGCATCGTCGACCTCTGGAACCAGGGCTGGGACGCCGCCGACCTGGTCATCGACATCTTCGGCTACTACGACGACAAGTAGGGCCGGCCGGTGGGGGCCCTTCGTGGATCGACTCGGGGTGAACCGCGCGGATACCCTCCTCGCGCACCCAGGTCAGCGGGTCAGCTCGCTCGTACGGGGGCCCACAGGCTGACGCTCCACACGTCCCCGTGGCCCGCGTGGTAGCCCCTTTCCTCCTCCTCGTCGTCCACGACGACTACGGACACGCAGGAGTTCTCCGCCCGGTACTCCAGGAAGCCTCCCTGGTCGCTGATGGTGAACTCCGGGACCGCAGGCGCCTCGGAGAGCGCCTTCCGTACCTCGGCCCACGCCGTGTACGGGGCGAACTCGACGCCCGTGCACGCGGCCCACCGGGCCGCCGGCTCCGGGGCGTTCGCGAGGCGGTGCAGCTCGATCGAGCCGCCGGACATCACCCACTCCTCCCCGGGGTTGAAATAGAACTCGACGAACCCGTAGTCGCGGCGCAGCGAGACTCCGCCCTCGCCGACGACATCGACGCGGCGGTGCTGCAGCGCACGGTCCACCTCGGCGAGGGTGGAACCGATGCCGATGCCGTGCAGGCGCCCGGTCGCGATGAACGAGGCGAGGAACTCGATGCCGGTCATGGCCAATTCTCCGGTTTGTCGATCAGGGCCGCGCCATGAAGCATCGCAGACACGCAGGCCGAGCATGACGGCCGCCTACGAGCGTCCCGCGGTGCCAGCCGGTCGGCGCGCGGGGGCGTCAAGAGCTCGTACTCGGAGCTGGCGCACGCCAGGCAAGCAGCGGGCCGTACGGGGTCAGGAGGCCGACGATCGGCGAAGGGCGGGGCCGACGTCGAGGCGGCCGTCCGCGGCACCAGCACGAGAGCGGCGCCGTCGGGACCCGTTGCCGGGCGCCGAGCGGCGCCTGCCGGCGCGACGGTGGCGAGCGGGAGCCTGGGTGGGCCGTCAACGCGCCGGGCCGGACAGACGCCGTCCCCGCCTGACCCTCCCCCGTCGGGTGCACCGAACGGCCTACGATCATGGCCATGACCACCGCCTTGATCCTCATCGACGTCATGCCGCGCATCATCGGGCTCCCGCTCGCACCTCACTCCGGGGACGAAGTGCTCGCGCGCTGCAGCGCGTTGGCCAGGGCATTCCGGGCCGCTGGTCAGCCAGTGGTGCTGGTCCGGGTAGACCGCCCGAACGTTGCCCAGCAGCCGCCCGGCAGCGACTTCGCCGACGGCCTGGTCCAGGGAGGCGACATCACCCTGGTCAAGCGCACCATCGGAGCGTTCTACGGCACCGACCTGGACAAGCAGCTGCGCGAACTCGACGTGGACACCGTGGTACTCGCCGGCCTGGTCACCACGATGGGTGTCGAATCCACCGCACGAGCCGCGGCCGACCACGGCTACGAGCTCGAGTTCGTCGCCGACGCCATGTCCGGCCTGGCCGCGGACGAGCACGAGTTCACCGTAGAACGCACATTCCCCCGCTTCGGCGAGGTACGCAACACCGCCGACTACACCTGACACCGGCTCCCCCACGGTCGTCCGTACGATCCCGCCGTCCCCGAGGCGGCGAAGCCGGGGCCAAGGCCGGACCCACCGGGCCCGGGCCGCGGGCACGGCAGCGTCAGAGGTGGACACGATCGTCTCTGGATCGAGGCGCCGGGTGAGCGCGGGGACCCTCGGCGGGGAGCCGAGGGTGAGCAGGAGTTCGACCTTGATGTCGGGGTTGGCGTGCAGGGCCTCCCAGGTCGTGTAGGTGCCCAGGAAGTGGGCGATGACGATGTCGGGGGCGGCGCGGCGGATCGTGTCCGCGATGCTCTCGCGCACCAGGCGGCGTCGTTCCGGCCAGGTGGTGTACGCCTCCACCTCGCGCAGGTTGGAGACGATGGCTTGCTGGACGCGGTCGAACGTCTGCTCCCCCAGCCGGTCGGTGAGGCGGTTGCCGCGCCCTTCCGGCAATTGGCCGAGCATCCATTCCACGGGTGCCATACCGAGGTTCATGGCGTCCTCGGGCACCTTCACCCCCGCGGCGGTGAGCCACTCCGCGACCTCGGACGCCTCGCCCTTGTCCAGGTCGTCGAAGTCCGGTGTTCTCTCGCCGGATTGGGCGTTCCCGGCAGTTCCCGGGCAGTTCCCGGCGCAGCAGGTGCGCGTAGTAGGCGACCTCCAGCTCCGGGACCCGTGTGTCCGGTGACACCGTGCAAGACTCTCGGCGAGCCGCCGCTGCCAGCTCAGCGCGCGGCGCTCGGCCGCTTCGGGGGCGTCGCGCCCCGCAGGAAATCGAACATGCCGTGGACCACTACGATTGGTGCCGTCCCCGTACCCATGGCGCGAGCGCCATACGCCCGTCGGGGAGCTCACAGGAAGCGGCGGATCGGCTGCACCGCCAGTTCCCGGGCCCGCTGCAGGGTGGAGCGCCTGTGCCAGCGGCCCTTCAGGATGAGTTCACTCGCCGCGATGTCCTCGTCGAAGTGTGCGTCGAGGACCCCGGTGAACCGCTCGTCGAGAACGGCGAGCATCACCTCTTCGTCGTGGTCGAGGGAGCGCCGGTTGAAGTTGGTCGATCCGACCAGCGCGGCGACACGGTCGACGGTGATGATCTTCGCGTGCATCATCGTCGGCTGGTACTGGTAGATCTTCACCCCGCGGGCGACGAGGTCCTCGTAGTGGTGCTGGCCCGCGAGCTGGCATACCCGCTTGTCGGTGTGGGGGCCGGGGAGGAGGATCTCCACGTCGACCCCGCGTCCGGCCGTCGCGCACAGCAGCTCGACGAAGTACGCGTCCGGTGAGAAGTAGGCGGTTGCCAGGCGGAAGCGTTCCTCGGCGGATTCCAGCATGACCCGCACCAGAGTCTGCATGTCCTGCCAGCCGAAGCTGGCCGAGCCGCGTACCACCTGCACGATCGCGTCGCCTTGCGGGCGGTGGTCGACGAACCGGTCGCGGTCGTCGAAGAGTTCGTCGTGGCACTCGGCCCAGTTCTGCGCGAACGCGGCGGCGATCCCGTCCACGGCGGGTCCCCGGACCTCGACGTGCGTGTCGCGCCATTCGTGTTCGTTGCGGGCGTCGCCGCACCATTCCTCGGCGATGCCGACCCCGCCGGTGAACGCGGTCTCCTCGTCGACGACGAGGACCTTGCGGTGGCAGCGGTGGTTCTGCTTGAGCGGGGAGAGACGGAGGGGCTTGCGGAACCAGGCCACCTGTACGCCGGCCTCCTCCATGGCGTCCAGCAGTTCCCTCTCGATCAGCCGGCTGCCGAAGCCGTCGAGCAGGAGCCGGACCCGTACTCCGGCGCGGGCCCGATCGGCGAGGGCCCGGGCGAAGTCGCGGGCTATCTCGCCCTTCCAGTACACGAAGGTCATCATGTCCAGGGTGTGCCGGGCTCTGCGGATGCCGGCGAGCATCGCGGCGAATATCTCGTCCCCGTTGCGCAAGGGGGTGAGGGCGTTGCCTTCGGTCGCCGCTATCCCTATCAGGCGCTCCAGGCGGCGCCGGAGCCGGGCCACGCGGGCGTCGGCGGTCGGCACGCTCAGCGTCCGCGGGAGCTCCGGGATCGACTCGGCGGACTCTTGCGTGAGGGTCATGGCGTCTCCTGGACCGAACGGGTTGGGGGGAAAGGAGTGCAGACACCGTGTGCCCCGTTGGGCGCCGCCTGAACGCACCCGCCGGCACGGCGCCTCGGTCGTGTTCTTCGTTTCCGTGTGTCGTGGCCGGTGCGAACGGGGCCGCGCGCATGGTGGGAGCCGTCCGACGCCGGGCCGCGTGGCCGGGGCGGCATGTCCGGACGGTTCGTGGGCACCCGGCAGGGTGGGGGGATCGAGCAGGAGGGAGCAGGGAACGATGGCATCCGCCTCGTCGCCGGAGGACTCCGCGCCGGCCACCATGGGCACGGTGACCACAGCCGTGCCGGCCCGTCTCGACCGTCTGCCGTGGTCCCGGTGGCACTGGATGATCGTGATCGGCCTCGGTACCGTCTGGATCCTCGACGGGCTTGAGGTCACCATCGTCGGCAACGTCGCCGGACGTCTCGCCGAGGAGGGCAGCGGCCTGGACATCACCGCCGCCCAGGTCACCGGCGTCGCCGCCGCCCTCTATGTGGCGGGAGCTTGCTCGGGGGCGCTGTTCTTCGGCTGGCTGACCGACCGCTACGGCCGCAAGAAGCTCTTCATGGTGACGCTGGTCGTCTATCTGGGTGCGACCGCGATGACCGCGCTGTCGTTCGAGTCCTGGTGGTTCTTCCTCTTCCGCTTCCTCACCGGTTTCGGTATCGGAGGCGAGTACGCGGCCATCAACTCGGCGATCGACGAACTGATCCCGTCCCTCTACCGGGGCCGGGTCGACCTCATCATCAACGGCACTTACTGGCTGGGCGCGATCGGCGGCGCCCTGCTGTCCGTGGTGATGCTGGACACCGACATCTTTCCGCAGAACCTCGGCTGGCGGCTGAGCTTCGCCCTCGGGGTCGTCCTCGGACTGGTCGTGCTGCTCGTGCGGCGGCACGTTCCGGAGAGCCCGCGCTGGCAGTTCATCCACGGCCGGGACGAGGACGCCGAGGAGCTGGTGTCGTCCGTGGAGCGGAGGATCGAGGAGGAGAAGGGCGAGCGGCTGCCGCCGCCGGCCGGTGAGATCACCATCCAGCAGCGCAAGAGCATCGGGTTCGGTCTCATCGCCAGGACGGTCTTCGGCCGTTATCCGCGCCGTGCGGTCCTCGGGCTGTCGCTGTTCATCGGGCAGGCGTTCCTGTACAACGCGATCACCTTCGGCTTCGGCACGATCCTCACGACGTTCTTCGACGTGCCGACGGGGCACACCGGCTACTACTTCGCCGTCATCGCCGCGGGCAACCTCCTCGGCCCCCTGCTGCTCGGGAAGCTGTTCGACACGGTCGGGCGCCGGATCATGATCTCCTCCACGTATCTGCTGTCGGGTGTGCTGCTGTTCGGGACGGCGTGGCTGTTCGACCGGGGTTCGCTGACGGCGACGACGATGACGGCCTGCTGGTGCGTGGTGCTGTTCTTCGCGTCGGCGGGTGCCTCCAGCGCGTACCTGACCGTGTCGGAGGTGTTTCCCATGGAGACCCGGGCGATGGCCATCGCCTTCTTCTACGCCCTGGGTACCGCGGCGGGCGGTATCAGCGGCCCGCTGATCTTCGCCGACCTGACCGAGTCGGGCGTGGTGGGTGACACGGCGCTGGCCTTCCGGATCGGCGCCGCGCTGATGTGCGCCGCAGGTCTGGTGGCGGCGTTCCTGGCGGTCAAGGCGGAGCGTCGTTCGCTGGAGGACATCGCCGAGCCGTTGTCGGTGGCGAAGCCGACCGCTTCCTCCGGCTGACCACTGGTCGGCGGCGCTGCGCACCCGTGCGGCCGGGACCAGGGTGCTCAGCCGGCGCATGCGGACGGGCCATGTCGGGCACGCGCGCAGCGTGACCGACATACCCCGCACCGCATCACATCGCAGCTGTCCGCCCGGCGCCGCCCTCGCGGCGCGCACCCGCGCCGCGCTGCTGCGTACGGCCGCCCGCGTGTGGACCGACAACCTCGCCGACCACGCGGCCGCTCTCACCTATTACGCCGTCCTGGCGCTCCTGCCCGCGCTCGTCATCGCGGTCTCCCTCGTGGGACTGCAGGGCGGGGCGACGAGGGACCGGCTGATCGCCGAGCTCACCTCGTACGCTCCGCCGCAGTCGGCGCAGGTGTTGCGCGACGCGCTCGGCGGTCTCGCGGCGGAGCAGGCGTCGGTGTGGGCCCTGCTGATCAGCGGGGTGCTGAGTGCGTTGTGGTCGGCGTGCAGTTATCTGGCGGTGTTCCGCCGTGCCCTGCACGCGATGCACCAGGTGCCCGACCGGCGGCCCCCGCTGCGCGCGGCCCACTTGCTGATCGTGAACGCGGCGCTGCTGCTGGTCCTGCTCGTCGTCGCCGCCGCAGGGCTGGTCGTGTCCGGGCCGCTGGCCCGGCGGGTGGTGCAGACCGTCGGTGGGAGCAGCCCGGAGGCCATCGCGCTCCTGCGCTGGCCCGTACTGCTCGCGGCCGTCACGTTCCTGGTGCTGGTCCTCTTCCGGACCGGACCGGCCCAGAGCCGGGGCACCCGCCGCGGCCTGCCCGGCGGTGTACTGGCAGCCCTGCTCTGGCTGGCCGCCTCGGTGCTGTTCACGCTGTACACGGAGCTGGACACCTACGGCAGGCTCTACGGCTCGCTGGCCGGCATCGTGGTCTTCCTGGTCTGGCTCTGGATCGCCAATCTGGCCCTGCTCACGGGGGCCCAGTTCAACGCCGAACGGGCCCGAGAGCCGGCCGCCGCACCGCGCGCCTGATCGGCGCCGCGAACGGCCTGAGGCTGAACGCCGCCAAACGGCGCGGGCGGGGCCCCGTGAGGGGCCCCGCCCGCGCCGTGTACCGCAGGGTGCGGTCACCAATAGTGGCGCCGGCCGCCGACCGCGTGCCCGACCGAGCCCAGGAGCCACAGCACCGCGCCCACCACCAGCAGGATGACGCCGATGGTCCACAGGAGGGAGATTCCGGTCAGAAATCCGATGAGCAGGAGAATCAGTCCGACGGCGATCATCACATACCTCGTTCTCACGTTGAGTTCGGCGGAACGGTTGCACCGCCGTGGCGCCTCAGACGGCGTCTGCCCCCGAATTCCGTCTCTATCTGTGCGGTACCGCACGCCGTGCCGAACGGGCTCAGTGCAGGATGCTCACCGCGCGGGCGATCACGAGGAGCGAGGTCAGCAGCGCCGAGACGCTCTGGACGCTCATCAGCAGCTTGGCTCGCGTCGACAGCGGCATGGTGTCCGTCGGGCTGAAGGCGGTCGAGTTGGTGACGGACACGTACAGGTAGTCCGGCAGGCTGGGTACCCAGTCGGATGTTCCGCTCGCTCCGTCCGCGACCTCCCCGACCGCGTCGTCGTTCTCGTCCTGGGAGAACCGGAAGTCCGCCAGCGGAAGCTGGTCACGTGGCAGCTGGGTGCGGCTGACGGGACCGCCGCGGTCGAGTTCCCAGTAGGCCAGGCCGAAGGCGATGACATTGGTCAGCCAGACCTGCAGCGCCGCGACCAGCAGGGCCCGCCCGTCCTCGACCTGGGCGTTGAGAAGCTCGTGGACGAGGATGCCGAGGGCCACGAGGTTGCTGATCACGATGAGCAGGACGAGCGTGAGCGACAGGATCCGGAAGGTCTTGGTCTGGCGGGTCAGCCGCCGAGGGTTGATCGCGATCAGCGGCAGGAGCAGCAGAACCTCCAGGGCGGGCAGCACGTAGCGGGGCGCGACGAGCAGCTGCTGGGGCAGCGCCAGGTAGAGGGTGATCGCGGTGAGTGTGGCGACCACGGCAGGCGCCCGCGCCTCCCCACGCCGTTCGTGCCGGGGGTGCGTCGCCGGGGCATCGGCTCGTCTTCGCGACATGGTTGCGATTCTCCTTACCCGGCGTGGCCCCCGAGGGTGCGCCGGGCGCACCGGAGCACCATGGCGGCCAGGTCACCACCCGTGCGCAGCAGCTCCCGCTGCACGCGGGCGCCGTTGCCGCGGGACTGCAGTTCGGTCAGGCCGGCCTTGACGAAGCCGGCGTCCCCGTTGTCCTCCAGAGCCTCCCGCACATGGTCGTACAGGCCCCGGACCACGGTTTCGGCGGAGTCCTCGCACAGGGTGGCCGGGTGGATCAGCGGTCCGTCGAGCCCGGACCGGGCCGCGCGCCAGGCGGCGAGCCGGAGCAGGCTCGTATCGGCCGCGGGCGACGGCTCGCCTTCCCGCCAGTCCCGGGCCGCTGTGTCCACCAGGCCCCGTACCAGAGCAGCCAGCAGTACGGCGGTCGACGCGTCCAGGCAGACGTCCGCCACGCGGATCTCCACCGTCGGGTAGGAGGCGGCCAGCCTCGCGTCGAAGTAGATCATCCCCTCGTCGCGGATGGCCCCCGTGGCGACCATGGCCCGTACCCGCTCGTGGTAGCGCTCGGGCGAGCCGAAGACGTCCACGGGGCCTGCCGAGGGCCAGCGGTTCCAGACCCTGCCGCGGTAGCCGCCGTACGTGGTGTCCTCTCCCTGCCAGAACGGTGAATTCGCGCTCAGCGCGGTGAGGACGGACAGCCAGGGCCGGATGCGGTCGAGAACGGCCACGCCCTCCTCGTCGGAGTCGACCGCCACGTGCACGTGGCACCCGCAGGTCAGCTGTTCCTGCGCGGGCAGGCCGAACTGCCGGGCGATCCACTGGTAGCGCTCGCCCACGCTCAGCGAGGGCTCCACCGGCAGCGGGCAGGTGGCGAGGGCCGCCACCAGGACGCCGGCGTCTTCCGCGTGCCGCGCGGCCTCGGCGCGCCAGCGGCGGATCTCCTGGTCGAGTTCGTCCATCCGGGTCAGCGGGCGGGTCGCGCACTCGACCTGTTCCTTGTGCAGTTCCTTCTCCAGCGGGATCTCCCCGCCGGCGCCGGCCGCCCGGCCTCCGGAGCGCAGGGCCGACGCCAGCACCGCGCCGGCGGAGGCCGCCGGCTGCCCCGTCCGCGGATCGACCAGCAGCAGTTCCTCTTCGACGCCGACGCTGCGCATGCGGGACCCTCCGCTTGTTCTCCGTGCCGTTCCCCCGGGCGTATGCCCGCTTCCGCGTCGGCCATCCGCGCTCTGACCCGGACGCCCGGCTCACTGGGCGAACAGGGTCATGGCGAGCAGCGCGCGGAGCCGGTACGGCAGTGGGGCGTTCGCCATGGCGGGGACGTCGGGGGCGAGGGCCAGGAGGGAACGGCACCAGACGGACACGCCCCGCGCTTCACGTGGTGGCCCCTTTCGGGAGACGGGCGCAGCCGGCCTTTCTGTGAGGTCCGGCTGACCGTGGGTGGGTCATGCACAGACTGCGCGCGGACGGGTGCGACGCGGGTCACCTGCCGCCGGTCGAACGTATCGACAACGCATCTTGGCGAGCTCTTGGGCAGGGATCCTCCTCATGCGATCGCCGGTTGTACCCGCAGCGACCGGGTAGCCCTTCGGGGGACGACCATCTCGTCCGCACCGCACGACGTCCGCACCGCACGAGAGGAGGAGCGGTCCATGCACTCGTTCGCCCTGCCGCTGATCCCCACGGAGGAAGGCGGAGTGATCATCCCGGCCGAGCAGGTGACGGCGCTCCTGCGGGGAGTGGCCGAGGGCTGGACGGCCGCTGTGGAGGACGACTCCCCCGACACCGATCCCGAGACGGTGCGGGCCATGAGCGAGGCCCTCACCCAGCTCGCCGACCAGATCGACGCGGAGTGCATAGCCTGCGCCTCGCGGCCGGACCAGGCGCCCGAGGCGCGCACGTGAACGGCCTGTCGGCCTCCGACGAGTCCGCCTCCCAGCGGGAGCGACTGGAGCTCTCGCGGGCTTCCACGACCGCGCAGATCGCGGCTCTGAAGCACGACTTCGACGGCATCGTCGAGGCGAACGCCCTGGTGGCGGTCGACGACGAGCACGATCCGGAGGGGTCGAGCACCGCGTTCGAGCGCGCCCACGTCGCATCCCTGCTGAGCCGGGCGGCCGAGCACCTGGAGGAGATCGACCGGGCGCTGGACCGCTTGGAGCGGGGTGCGTACGGGTGGTGCGAAGGCTGTGGCCGACGCATTTCGGCGGCACGCCTGGAGGCGCGGCCCGAAGCGGCCACATGCGTACGCTGCGCCGAGGCGGGCCTGCGACAGCGGCCGGCCACCCCCTAGGGAGTGTCGTCAAAGTGGCGTCGGCCGCCCGAGAGGGCGGGGTCGGCGGGGTCTGGTGCGTGCGATCGCAAGGCGGAGGAGGGAATCGACGCGGTGGGGGCACCTCCCAGCGGTAGCTGGGGGACGTCGATGACCGACGACAACGCGGCGAGCGTGCGTGCCAGGCCCCGCCGACCAGACGGGACTTTGACGACACGACCTAGACGATGGCCGGCGGGGTCGCGTGGCCGTCGGGGTCGATCTGGTGCCGGCACGGTGGGCACGGGGCCTGTCCCAGTCGGCGTGGTGCGGCGTGGACAAGCAGGGCGGCCGTACGCGGTTGCCGGCTCAGGCGGGCCAGGTACCCGACACGCGCCGTACGGCAACGGCCCCGGAGCGCTGGACGGCCGCCTTGACCAGGGCGAAGATCGCACCCTGGATGGCGGCGGCGATCAGTATCTCGCGCCAGTGCCGTTCCTCGTCAGTGGCGTTCGGGACGTCGTCCTCGTGCCCGGCGAGTTTCCAGACCTCCTTGAAGAGCGCGCCGGCCAGCAGGCCGGCGCCTGCGCCCAGGGCCAGCCCGACCGGCTTGTAGGCCACCTTCGATGCCTTCATCGCACGCCTCCGTTCCTCGTCCCTGGCGCTCTTCCCTGCTCACCCCGACGCGGCTCGCTCCCCCATGCCTGAGCGTCGAGGAGACGCCCTGCCGGAGTCTGCCGCCAGGTCAGCCCCCGGAGCGGTCCCGCTCGCCTGCCCGGCGCTGGGCTCGGCACTCGGCGTCAGCGCGTCTCCGGCTTCGCGGTCGTGGCGGCCCGGCATGACGGCGTCTTCGACCTCCCGGCGGGCTTGCCTGTGCCGACCGCGAGGAGGACCTCCTTGCCGAAGATCCGCGGACCGGTGTCCACCACGACGTAGGCGGAGCCGGCTTCGTCGGAGTGCTTGTCGACCTTGCCGATGCCGGCGTCGACGGCCTCGACCTTGAATCCCGTCAGGTCGATGCCCTCCAGATGGCCCGAGGGCTCGCGATGGCCCCACACGTTCTCCGTCATGAAATGCCTCCATGCTGGTCGGGCAGGAGCCTCATCACAGCGCGCCTGCCCCTCGGAGGCGGTCTCACACCCGCCGACCAGAACCTGGTTCGGCACACGAAGTCCAGCGAACAACTGCTCCTCCCAGACGGCCACCGGCGTCGAAAGCAGACCGGCCGGCGGCCGACGGGGGCTCGCGGGCTACGCCGGGGCGTCGCTCGGTACGGGGGCGGCGCAGCCCGGGTGGCCCCAGCGGGTGCCGAGCTTGGTGATCTGGTCACCGGCCGCGTACGACCTGCCGCAGGGGCAGCTGCCGGGGAACTTCGCCTTGATCGAGCCGCCCCGACCGCGCGCGGGCTTCTTGGCTCCGGCTCCGGCTCCGGCTCCGGCTGCGGGCTTGGTACGGGGCGCGGAGGCACGGGCAGGAGCGGGTACGGGGAGCGAGGCGTTGCCGAGGGCGGTGCCGGCCGCCTGCTGGCTGACGGCGGCATCACTGGCGGCCTGGTCGGCGATGGCGTTCAGCAGGTCGCCGTCCTCTCTGTGGGCCGGAACGTAGCGGAATTCGACGTCCCGCTCGGCCAGCAGCGCGTCGATCCGCTCCACGAGCTCCCGGTTCGCGACGGGTTTGCCGGCCGCGGTCTTCCACCCGTTGCGCTTCCAGGCCGGGAGCCACTGGGTCACCGCCTTCATGGCGTACTGGGAGTCCATCCGGACCTCGACGGCCGTTCCGGGATCCAAGGACTCCAGCAGGCGCTGAAGGGCGGTGAGCTCGCCCACGTTGTTGGTGGCCCGGCCCAGGGGCCCGGCTTCCCAGCGCTCGGGGCGGCCCTGCGGGTCGGCGACGACCCACGCCCAGGCAGCCGGTCCGGGATTCCCCTTCGCCGCGCCGTCGCAGGCGGCAATGATGCGATCTGACATCCCCCGATCATGCACCGCGGCCGCCCCGGCACAAATTCGGCTCGGCATTCCGGCCGACCGGGAGGCGGAACGGGCTGGTAAGCATCGGCGCCGCGGCGCTGTGCCGGACGACCGCTCCGCTCGATTGCACAGTGGCGGCGATGGTCCCATAGTCCGAGGTATGGACGCGCGCGAAGAGGCGCTCCGACGAGCCTACGGCCACGCCACCCGGTGGCTGTCGAGCCTGGACGACCGCCCGGTTCCCGCCCGCGCTTCGGTCGACGAGATCGTGCGCGCGCTGGGTACCGGGCTGCCGGACGGTCCGAGCCCGCCGGCCGATGTGGTCGACCTGCTGGCCACGGCCTGTGAGCCGGGGCTCACCGCGTTTCCCAGCGGCCGCTTCTACGGGTTCGTGATCGGCGGCACCGAACCGGCCGCCCTGGCCACGGACTGGCTGGTCAGCGCGTGGGACCAGAACTGTGTGATGCGGGCCGTCTCGCCCGCGTACGCGGCGGTGGAGGACGTCGCCGGCGGTTGGCTGCTCGACCTGCTCGGTCTGCCGGGCGACAGCGCCGTCGGCTTCACCACGGGTGCCACGATGGCGAACTTCACCTGCCTCGCCGCCGGGCGCGACGCGGTGCTGCGCCGCGCGGGCCGGGACGTCGCCCGCGACGGACTCGCGGGCGGGCCTGCGGTCCGCGTCCTCGTGGGTGAGGACCGCCACATCACCGTTGACCTGGCGTTGCGCTATCTCGGGCTCGGCAGGCCGGAGCCGGTGGCGTCGGACGGTCAGGGCCGCATCGTGCCGGAGGCCCTGCGGAGCGCGCTGGCGGCCGGCGGGCGGATTCCGACGATCGTGGTCCTCCAGGCCGGAGACATCCACTCCGGCGCCTTCGACCCCTTCGTCGAGACGGTCCGTGCGGCGCACGCGTCGGACGCGTGGGTGCACGTGGACGGCGCCTTCGGACTGTGGGCAGCGGCGTCGCCGCGGTACGCACACCTGACGGCGGGCTGCGCGGACGCCGACTCCTGGGCGACGGATGCCCACAAGACCCTGAACGTCCCGTACGACTGCGGGCTCGCCGTCGTGCGCGACCCGTCCGCGGTCCGGGCGTCCATGGGCCTGCAGGGTGACTACCTCATCCAGGACGAGTCCGGCGACCCCATCGACAAGGTTCCCGAACTCTCCCGGCGCGGCAGGGCCTTCACCGTGTGGGCCGCGCTCAGGTCCCTCGGCCGGTCGGGAGTGGCCGACCTCGTCGAGCGGCTGTGCCGGCACGCCCTCGCCTTCGGTACGGGCATCGCCGGGATCGACGGCGCGAGCGTGCTCAACGATGTGGTGTTCACCCAGGTGTGCGCCGAGTTCGGCAGCGACGAACGCACCGAAGCGGTGCTCGCCCGGTTGCTCGCCGACGGCACTGTGTGGATCAGCGGCTCGACGTGGCGCGGCCGTCGCGTCATGCGGATCTCGGTGAGCAACTGGTCGACGACGGACCGGGACGTGACGCGTGCCCTCACCGCGATCCGTCGCGCGTCGGCCGGTTGAGATCGCGGGTGGAGAGCGCCGCCCGAGAGTGCGCCCTGACGCCGATGTTCTTCGCTGGGGTGCTGGTGTGAAAGTGCAAAGAGTTCTCCAAGCGCGCATCTACAGAGAGCAACAAGCCCCTTCCGTACGGGCTCATATGCCGCCAATGTGGGGATATAAGGCGCAAATCGCTGTACGTGACGGACCTCATTCTGTGTGCATCACCATTGCTCGCAGCGATTGCGTTTGCGCATAGTTGCCGGTGCTATGCCCCAGCAGCACCGAGCGAAACGGACCTTGGCATGACCCTCCAGCCCACTCCGCCATGCGCTCCCGGCCCTGGGCGACTCAGATGAAGACCGCGTCCGAGCGGCTGCGCGCCGGGCTGGCCGCCGGTGCGGTCCTCGTCACCCTGCTGTGGGCCGCCCAGGTGCACCCCTCCGCCCGGCCCGACGAGCTGATCGGGGCCGCCGCGCACCTCAGCGGGCTCCTCGCCGGTTACGGCATCCTCGTCATGCTCTTCCTGATGGCCCGCGTACCGGCCGTCGAGCACGGCGTCGGCGCCGACCGCCTCGCCCGCTGGCACGCCTTCGGCGGCCGCTGGGTCCTGGTCCTGTGCGGTGCCCACGGACTGTTCGCCCTCGTCGTGTACGCTCTGCGCACCGGGACCGACCTGCTGACCGCCACCGGGGCCATGTTCCGCTACCCGGCCCTCATCGCCGCGTTCGCGGGAGGCGCCCTGCTCGCGGGCGCGGGACTGATCTCCGTCCGTGCCGTACGCCGCCGGGTCTCGCACGAAGCCTGGCGCGGCATCCACCTGCTGACCTACCTCGCCGCCGCGCTGGGATTCGTCCACCAGCTGGCCGGCCCCGACGTCGCCGTGACCGCCTTCACCGCCTGGTTCTGGGCCCTGCTGCACACCGTCGTCGGCGTACTGCTCGCCTGGTACCGGGCGATCGTCCCGGTCCGCCAGGCCCTGCGGCACGGACTGCGCGTCGCCACCGTGGAACACGAGGGCCCCGGCGTCGTCTCCGTCACCATCCAAGGGGACAGGCTCCGCGAACTGCGGGCCGAACCAGGCCAGTTCTTCCGCTGGCGCTTCCTGCGGGGCGGCCTGTGGCACACCGCCCTGCCGTTCTCGCTCTCCGCGCCCGCCCGCGACGACCGCCTCCGCATCACCGTGAAGGCCCTCGGCGGGCACTCCCGCAGGGTCCGCGGGCTGCGTCCCGGCACCAGGGTCCTGGCGACCGGCCCGTTCGGCGCGCTCACCGAGCGGCGCCGCACCCGCCCCAAGGTGCTGCTGATCGCGGGCGGCATCGGCATCACTCCGATGCGCGCCCTCTTCGAGTCCCTGCCCGCGAGCCCCGGCGACCTCACCCTGCTCTACCGCGCGGGCGACGCCGACCAACTGGTCCTGCGCGAGGAGCTGGAGGCCATCGCCTCGTCCCGCAAGGCCGCACTGCACTATCTGGTGGGCCGCTCCGACGCCGCGTACGACCCGCTCGCGCCCCAGGCGCTGCGCGCCCTCGTCCCCGACCTGGCCGACCGCGACGTCTACCTCTGCGGGCCGCCCGGCATGGCCGACGCCACGACCACGTCACTGCTCAGGGCGGGCGTCCCGTCCGCACGCATCCACTCAGAGTGCTTCACCTACTGAGGACGCCGATTCTCCGATGAACCAGTACTCCGCACCCCGGGAGCCCGCGCATCTGCTGCCGCCCTCGCCTGCTTCCGAGCCGCATCCGCGGGCCCGCCGGGCGGCCGCCCGGCACCGGAAGTCCGCGCCCTCCCGACGGCTCGCCGCCGGGCTCGCCCTGGTCAGCGCGGTGGCCGCAACGCTCATCACGGTGACCGTCGACCCGGCCGCGCCGGGCCCGGACACGACGCCGAGCACGCAGCTCGCACGCTGAGCACGCAGTTCGCGCGCTGATCGCCGTCGCTCCGGTCCGGCGCACCGGCCCGTGCCCGTACGGTCAGAGCGTTTCGCTCAGCGAGTCCGCCAGCCTGCTCCGGGCGGTCCGGGTCGCCGGCACCAGCGCCGCCACCACCGCTCCGAGCACCGCTCCGGCGACCACCACCGACAACACGGGCGCCGAGGGGAACCGTGCGATGCCCGCGCCGATCCCGCTCGATGCGCCCTGCGCGTCCACGAGCCAGCCACCCGACAGCACGCCCAGGACCGTCCCCACCACGGCGGCAGCCAGCGCGGTCAGTGCGGCGGCCGTCACGATCATCGCGCCGATCTGCCGGGGCGTCAGCCCGATCGCCTTCAGTGCGAGCAGGTCCCGGCCCCGGTCTCGCACGCCCGTGCTGATCAGTGTCAGCAGTTCCGTCAGTCCGATCAGTGCAAGCACCGCGATCAGGGCGGCGATCACCGCGCGCGCCGGCTCCAGCCGGTCGGCCGGATTGGGCGTCTCCCGGATCTCCAGGGTCCCGCCCGCCGCCGTGGCGATCGCGGCGCTCACCGTCCGGGGGTCCGCGCCCTCGCGCAGCACCAGGGCGTGGAAGCCGGGCCGCAGCGCCGGATCGCGCTCGCGCAGTGCGTCGAGAGTCGTGGTGATCACCCGGCCCCCGGATTCGGGTTCGATGGAGCGGCCGACCAGGTGCAGGATCTGCGGCCGCCCCTCCACGGTCATCCGCACCCATGCACCGACGCGCACCCCGAGGAGATCGAGCAGCCCTTGCCCGGCCACCGCCTCGTCCGGGCCCTCGAGCGCGCGCCCTTCCACCACCGTGGAGGGGTAGGGGGAACCGGCCGTGCCCAGCCCGCGCAGCGTGATGGTGCCGGTCTGGCCCGGTACGAGCGCCGCCACCTCGGCACCGGGATGGACCTCGGCGACATCCGGGGCGGCCGCGAGGATCTTCTCCAGTTCCGCGTCGGAGGCTCCCGCGGGCTGTTCGGCTCGTACGGTCAGCGCCGCGGGCAGCCCCGTCTGTGCGGGCCGGCTGCGGAACTGGTCCAGCGTCGACCAGGCTACGAGCGCGACGGTGATCAGCACCAGCGGCAGGGCGAGGCGGGCCACTGGTACGAGCGTCCGGCCTCGGCGCGGAAACGCCGCGCGCCATCCCAGCACCAGCGCGGGAGGCACGCGCATGCCGAGGGCGCGCCTGCCGAGCGCGGTCATCGGCGCGGCGGACGGCAGGGCGGCACGGGCCACCGGCACGGGTGGCACCCGTCCGGCCCGCCAGGCCGACAGCCCGGTGGCGGCCGCGATCAGCAGCACCGCACCGCAGGGCACTCCGATCATGAGCCCGGTGTGACCCGGCAGGTCCTGCCACACCGCCGCCGCCTCACCGATGCGCCCCGGTATGCGGGCGCCGAGCACGGCGATCGCCGTCGTGCCGAGGGTCACGCCGAGGAGGGCGAAGGCCAGGTGCTGTACGAGGAAGCCGCGGGCCACCTGGCCGGGGGTGAAGCCGATGGCCTTGAGGATCGCGATGTCCCGTAGCTGGCCGCGGACCCGGGCGCCGATGGCGCCGGCCGCGGCGAGCGCCGCCGCGAGCAGTGCTCCGAGCCCGAAGACGGCGAACACCTGGCCGAGGAGCCGGTCGTCGCCGCCCGCCTCGGCGCGTGCCTGCTGCCACTTGGTCACCTGGGCCACCCGGTCGGCGCCGAGCACGGTCACGGCGCGCTGGACGATGAAGTCGGTGTCGTCGGGATCCGCCAGGCGTAGGCCCACGCTCTGCCCGGTGGTCCCGTGGGCGATCTCGTCGAGGGCCGGGTCGAGCACCCAGCCGGTGCCGGCCGCGCCGCCCGGGTGGTAGCGGGGTTCGGCCACCTCGGCTATGCCGCTCACCCGCAGTGCGTGCGGGGCGCCGTCCGGTCCGGTGACCCGTACGGTGTCGCCCGGCTCGGCCCAGAGCGCCCGCGCGACCGAGGCCTCCAGTACGACGGCACCAGTGGCGGTACCCGGACCCGTACCCGTACCCGTACCGGCGTCCGGGCCGGTACGGGTACCGGACTCCGGACGGCTGAGCCAGCTGCCGGCTGTGACGAGCGGCCGTCCCGTCTCCGGGGGTGCCGCGGCGGCCGCGCGCAGCGTGACCCCGGCCCGCGCGCCGTGCGCCTCGACCGTCGTCGCCGTCGTGCGGTAGGGGCCGGAGAGCGCTGCGACGCCGTCGAGGCCGACCAAGGCGTCCGTGTCCGCCCCCGCGCGGGTGTGCAGCCAGATGTGGGCGCCGTGGGACTGGTTGAAGATCCGCTGCCAGGGGTTGGCGGCGTAGCTGAACAGCGCGCCGGCCAGCAGGAGCGAGGCGATGATCCCGGCGCTGGCCAGTACCACGAAGAGTGCTTCGCCCCGGTGTGCGCGGAAGTCGGCGTGTGCCCAGCGCAGGGTGGCCCGCACGGTCACCGCTTCGGTTCCGGATCCAGGTCCAGTACCCCGGAGACGCCGCGGACCGGCCCGCGCCGTCCGCCGTCGAGATGTGCGTCGTCGGCTATGCGCCCGTCGAAGAAGCTGATGACGCGGTCGGCGGCACTGGCCATCCGGGCGTCATGGGTGACCATGATGATCGTCTGGCCGCGCTGGTGGAACCGGGAGAGCAGCCGCAACACCTCGCGGGTGCCCTTGCTGTCGAGGCTGCCGGCCGGTTCGTCGGCGAGCAGGATCGCGGGGTGGTTGACGAGTGCGCGGGCGAGCGCGACCCGCTGCTGTTCGCCTCCGGACAGCTCGCCGGGCATCGACCGCTCGCGGCCTTCGAGGCCCAGTTCGGCGAGCAGTTCGGCGCGGGATGCCCGGGCGGCCTTCGGGGAGGCTCCGGCGAGCAGGGCGGGCAGTTCGACGTTGTCGGCGACGGTCAGGTTGGAGACCAGGTTGAAGAACTGGAAGACGACGCCGATGCTGCGGCGCCTGAGGGCCGCCCAGCGTGCCTCGCGGTACTCGTCCACCCGCTCTCCGGCGAGCCACAGCTTCCCGCTGTCGGGCCGCTGGAGTCCGCCGATCAGGTGCAGCAGTGTGGACTTGCCCGCTCCCGACGGTCCGGTGACCGCGACGAACTCCCCCGGCTGGACGGACAGGGCCACCCCGCGCACGGCGTGCACCGGCAGGCCTTCGCCGTGGTGCGTCTTGGCCAGGCCCTGGGCACGCACGATGGGCACCGCACCAGCGGCGGCGACGGTATCGGTATCGGCGGGCACGTCCGGAGCCGTGGTGGCGTCGTCGCTCATTCCAGCTCCTCCTGACAGCGTTCCAGCCAGTCGAGATCGGCCTGCAAGTGCAGCATGGCGCCCTCGATCAGCAGTTGGGAGATCTTGTTGTCGCGGTCCTCGGCCGCGGCCAGCTTGGACAGGTCCCGCATGGTGTTGAGGTACTGCCGCCGCTGCTTGTTGATCAAGGCGACGGGGTCGGCCAGGCCGGACTGCGGTGCGAGCGCCAGCTTCATGAAGAACTCGTCCCGCACCCGGGGTTCCTCGGCGGTCTCCTCGAACCAGGCCAGCACGGCCTCGCGCCCGGCGTCCGTCAGCTTGTACGTACGCTTGTTGGGCCGGCCCGACTGCTCGACGTCCTCGCCTTCGATGAGGCCGCTCTTCTCCAGCCGGCCGAGGGTGACGTAGATCTGGCCGACGTTCGGCTGAGGGTACGCGGCGCCCAAGAGCTTCTCAAGGTCTTGCTTCAGCTCGTAACCGTGCGCAGGGCTACGGGTGAGGAGCGCAAGGAGCGCCAGCCGCACTCGCTCCCCCTCCTTCCCGCTCCGTAGTCAACGGTTCACTCGGCAACGGGCCGGGTGGCGCCGCCCTCCGGCTCGTCTGCCTGGACGTCTAGTATCGCCCATGCCTAACGGGTATATATAGGCCACGGTGGTCGGCGGCGCAGCCGGATCGAGCACTGCGTCGTGCGCTGGGAGGAATCTATGCGGTGGACACGTGCCGCGGGTAGAACTCTTCTGGTGGCGGCGGTGGTACTGGCGGGATACGCGGGTTTCGGCGTCCGCTCCGACGCGGGCGCGGCCTCCGCGGGCCGCGGTCCCCTGACGCTCGTGACGGCGGGCGATCTCACCGACTACCTCCCCCCGCTCCTCGACGACTGGAACGACGCCCACCCAGGCGAACGCGTCACGCTCGTCGAACTGCCCGACTCGGCCGACGAGACCCGGGCGCAGATGATCAGCGAACTGCGCTCGGGCCGCGACCGGTTCGATGTGCTGAACATCGACGTCGCCTGGACTTCGGAGTTCGCGGCGGCGGGCTGGATCGCCCCGCTCGACCGCGGCCGCTTCCCCCTGGACGCCTTCCTGCGCCCGGTCGTCGACACCGCGACGTTCGACGGCCGTCTGTACGCGGTCCCGTACGTCACCAACGCGGGACTGCTCTACTACCGCAAGGACATCCTGGACCGGGAGGGCGAGCAACCGCCGCGCACGTGGGCCGAGCTGGCCCGCCAGGCGCGCACGATCGCCCCGAAATACGGACTGGACGGGTACGCCGGCCAGTTCCTCCCGTACGAGGGCCTCACCGTCAACGTCACCGAGGCAGTGCACTCGGCGGGCGGTTCGATCCTGCGCGACGACGGCGCACGGGTGACGGTGGACTCCGACGCGGCGCGCACCGGACTGCGCTTCCTGGCGGACGGCGTACGGGACGGCTGGATCTCCCGTGACGCGCTCGGCTACAAGGAGGAGGAGTCGCGGCAGGCCTTCCAGGACGGCCGGCTCCTCTTCCTGCGGAACTGGCCGTACGTGTACGCGGACGCCGGGGCGAGCGGCTCGAAGGTCGCGGGCAGGTTCGGCGCCGTGCCGCTGCCCGGACCCGACGGGCCCGGCACCAGTGTGCTCGGGGGCTCCGACCTCGCCGTGAGCAGCCATGCGCGCCATCCCGCCTCCGCCGCCGATCTCATCTCCTACCTGACCAGCGAACGGGTCCAGCGGCAGGTGCTGACCAAGGGCTCGCTGCCACCGGTGCGCGCCGCGCTGTACGAGGACCCCGAGCTGGTCCGCGCGTACCCCTACCTGCCCACGCTCCGCCAGAGCGTGCTGTCGGCGGTGCCACGCCCCAAGAGTCCGCGCTACGACCAGGTGAGCCTCGCCGTGCAGGCCGTGGCACAGGACGTGATGGCGCTGCGCCAGACGCCGGAGCAGGCCGCGGCGCGGCTCGCGCGCGAGCTCGGACCCCTCTCCCGCAGGGGCTGACCACCCCTTTTCGCGACCTTTCCGAAGGGCCTCTACTTACATGTTAAGTAGAGGCCCTTCGTCGTGCACGCGGGCATACCTGCACAAACCATCCCAGCTTTTCGCTGTTTCCGGACACATCGTTGACACCTTCTAGTCGCTGCTACTTAACATGCATGCATAACAGCGCACCCGATCTGGGGCGCTCTCGCATTCAGCAGAACAGGTCGACGCGAGATGCTCAGCACCCTTCCGGCCGACTCCGGCCACCCCTCCCGTACCGCCACCGCACCGGCCCCCTGGTGGCGCGACGCGGTGATCTACCAGGTCTACGTCCGCAGCTTCCTCGACAGCACCGGCGACGGCATCGGCGACCTGGCCGGCGTCCGGGCCGGACTCCCCTACCTGCGCAAGCTCGGCGTCGACGGCATCTGGCTCAGCCCGTTCTATCCGTCCCCGCAGCACGATCACGGCTACGACGTCGCCGACTACTGCGGGGTCGACCCCGTCTACGGCGACCTCGCCGAGTTCGACCGGCTGGTCGCGGACGTCCACCGCCTCGGGCTCAAGCTGCTGCTCGACATCGTCCCCAACCACTGTTCGAGCGAGCACCCGTGGTTCCGCGCGGCGCTCGCCGGTGCGCCGGGCGGCGCACAGCGCTCCCGTTTCCACTTCGCCCCCGGACGCGGTCCGTCCGGGGCCGAGCCGCCCAACAACTGGCGCGCGATGTTCGGCGGTCCCGCCTGGAGCCGCGTCCAGGAGCCCGACGGCACTCCCGGCGAGTGGTACCTGCACCTGTTCACTCCCGAGCAGCCCGACCTGAACTGGCGCGACCCGGCCGTCGGCGACGAGTTCGAGCGGGTGCTGCGCTTCTGGCTGGACCGCGGTGTCGACGGCTTCCGCATCGATGTCGCCGCCGGACTGTTCAAGCATCCCGAACTGCCCGACTCCGAAGACCCCGGAGCCGACGAGCGCGCCCGCGACGCCGTCAACCAGCTGGCCTGGAACCGGCCCGAGGTGCACGGCGTGTGGCGCCGCTGGCGCGCGGTGTGCGAGGAGTACGGCGTCCGGGACGGCCGGGAGCGGCTGCTGGTCGGCGAGGTGTCGGTGCCGACCGCGCGCGAGCACGCCGCGTACGTCCGCCCCGACGAACTGCACCAGGCCTTCTTCTTCGACCTGCTCAGCGCGCCCTGGGACGCCGACGCCTTCCGCGCGACGATCACCGAGGCGATACGGGACATCGCCGGCACCGGCTCCACCGTCACCTGGGTGCTCAACAACCACGACCAGGTCCGTACGGTCACCCGCTACGCGGGCGAGCCCGGGGTGGAAGGCAGCGGGCTGGGAGCCGCCCGCGCCCGCGCCGCCGCCCTGCTGATGCTCGCACTGCCCGGTGCGGCCTACGTCTACCAGGGCGAGGAGCTCGGACTGCCCGAGGTCCTCGACCTGCCGGACGAGGTCCTCACCGATCCGATCTTCCACCGCACCGGCAGCCGCAAGCACATCAGGGACGGCTGCCGCGTGCCGCTGCCCTGGTCGGGCCACGCCTCCCCGTTCGGCTTCAGCCAGGGCGTGCCCGGCGCGAGACCGTGGCTGCCGCAGCCCGAGTGGTTCGCCGAGCACTCCACCGACCGGGCCCTGGCCGACACCCGTTCCTTCTGGCACCTCTACCGCGAAGGCCTCCAGCTGCGGCGCAGCCTGCCGCAGCTCGGCGAGGGCACCCTGCGCTGGCTGGACGCGCCCGCGCAGGTGCTCGCGATGGCCCGCGGCGACGGCCTGGTCTGCGCGGTCAATTTCGGTACGGAGTCGGTGCCCGCCCCCGTCGCCGGGACCCCGCTGCTCGCCAGCGGCCCCTGTCCCGACGGGGTGCTCCCCGCGGCGACCGCCGCCTGGTGGACGGCCGAGTGCCCGACGCCGTGAACCGCGGCCCCCGGCACACCGGACCGTTCCCTCAGCCTCCCCTCTTCCCCGAACCCGAACCCGCAAAGGACCTCATCATGCGACGAACCGGCAAGACGACCCGGCGCACCGCGGCCACCGCATCGGCGGCCCTCGCCCTCGCTCTCGGCGCCACCGCCTGCGGCACCACCACCGGCCCCGCGAGCGGCGGCGAACTCAGCGGCCAGACCGTCACCGTGGCCGGTGTCTGGACCGGCAGCGAACAGAAGAACTTCAAGAAGGTCCTGGACGCCTTCACCGCGAAGACAGGCGCCAAGACCGTCTTCGTCCCCTCCGGCGACAACGTCTCCACCTTCGTCGGCAGCAAGATCGAGGGCGGCAACGCGCCCGACGTGGTGATGGTCCCCCAGGTGGGCGTGCTCCGGCAGTTCGCCAAGGAGGGCTGGCTCCAGCCGCTGTCCGACGAGGCCGCCAAGACGGCCGGCTCCTCCCTCGCCCCGGTGTGGAAGGACTACGGCAGCGTCGACGGCACGTACTACGGCCTCTACTTCAAGGCCGCACACAAGTCGACCGTCTGGTACGCCCCCCAAGCCTTCGCCCAGGCCGGCGTCGCCGCCGAGCCCAAGAGCTACTCCGACCTGCTGAAGGCGGGCCACACCCTCGCCGACTCCGGCCGCCCGGCCTTCGCCATAGCCGGCGAGGACGGCTGGACCCTCACCGACTGGTTCGAGAACATCTACCTCTCGCAGGCGGGGCCGCAGAAGTACGACCAGCTCGCCCAGCACAAGCTCAAGTGGACCGACGACAGCGTCGTCAAGGCGCTGACCACGCTCGGCGACCTGTTCAAAGACAAGCAGCTCGTGGCCGGCGGCGCCCAGACGGCCCTCGGCACCGACTTCCCCTCCTCGGTCGAGCAGGTCTTCGGCCCCGAGCCCAAAGCGGGCATGGTCTACGAGGGCGACTTCGTGGGCGGGATCGCCAAGGACCAGTTCGGCAAGAAGCTCGGGGAGGACGCGAAGTTCTTCCCGTTCCCCGCGGTCGACGGCGGTACCGCGCCGGTCGTCAGCGGCGGTGACGCGGCCGTCGTCCTCAAGGACGGCAAGAACGGCAAGGCCGGCATGAAGCTCCTCGAATTCCTGGCCGGCCCCGACGCGGCCGAGGTCTGGGCCGGCGCGGGCGGCTTCCTGTCCCCGAACACCAAGGTCGATCTCGCCGCGTACGGCGACGACACCACGCGCGACACCGCCAAGTCGCTGGTCGCGGCGGGCGATTCGGTCCGCTTCGACATGTCGGACCAGGCTCCGGCCGCATTCGGCGGCACCAAGGGCGCGGGCGAATGGAAGCTCCTCCAGGACTTCCTGCGCGACCCGTCGGACGCGCAGGGCACGGCGGCGAAACTCGAAGCCGAGGCCGCCAAGGCGTACGGGAACTGAGGCGGCCCGCCATGGCTGACACCCTGACCGCCGACAGCGGGACTGCCGACCGCGGGACTGCCAGGAGCAGCACCGCCGCCGGCACCCGTACCACCCGCCGCCCGGCGAACCCGCGGCGCCTGGCCCGGCGGAGGAAACGCCGCCTCGCGATCGTCTTCGTACTGCCCGCCCTGCTGCTGCTCGGTGCGCTGGTCGTCTACCCGGTCGTCTTCTCCGTCGGCCGCAGCCTCTTCGACGCCGACGGCGACCGGTTCGTCGGGGTCGGCAACTATGCGGCGATCGTCCACGACCCGGCCACCCTCAAGGCGATCCGCAACAGCACCATCTGGGTCGTCGTCGCCCCCCTCCTGCTGACCGGGCTCGGGCTGATGCTGGCCGTGCTCACCGAGAAGGTGCGCTGGGCGACCGCGTTCAAGCTGGTCCTCTTCCTGCCGATGGCCGTGTCGTTCCTCGCCGCGGGCATCGTCTTCCGCCTCGCCTACGAGCAGGACCCGAACCGGGGCGTGCTCAACGCGGTCGTCGTCGGCGTCCACGACACCTTCGACGACGCCGCCGTCTATCCGACGGCCCGTATCCGGGAGGGCCGGGGCCTGACCGGCCGGGCGGGAGGCCCGTACAGCACCGAGAAGGGCGTACGGACCGGGGGCTCGGTCAGTCTCGGCTTCGTCGGGGTGGCGCCCGACGCGATGCCCGGCGGCACGAAGGCCGCCGCCGCGGCGGCCCCCGCCGCGGACGGGATAGGCGGCGTCGTGTACCTCGACTTCGCCCCCGGCGGCGCGGGCACGCCGGGCAAGGTGGATCCGGGTGAGAAGGGCCTGCCCGGCATGACGGTCGAGGCCGTGCGGGACGGCCGGGTCGCCGCGACCACGACAGCCGCCGACGACGGGTCGTTCCGCTTCACCGGGCTGGCCGACGGCGAGTACACCGTACGGCTGCCCGCGGCCAACTTCGCGGCCCCCTACCAGGGCGTGAACTGGCTCGGACCGGCACTGGTGACGCCCGCCATCATCGGCGCCTACCTGTGGGTGTGGACCGGTTTCGCGATGGTTCTGATCGGCGCCGGACTCGCTGCGATCCCGCGCGACGCGCTGGAAGCGGCGCGGATGGACGGGGCCAGTGAGGGCCAGATCTTCCGCAGGATCACCGTCCCCCTGCTCGCGCCGGTACTCACGGTGGTGTTCGTGACCCTGGTGATCAACGTGATGAAGGTCTTCGACCTCGTCTACATCATCGCGCCGGGGCCGGTCCAGGAGGAAGCGAACGTACTGGCCACGCGGATGTGGCTGGTCTCCTTCGGAGGCGGCAACGACCAGGGGCTCGGCAGCGCACTGAGCGTGGTGCTCCTCCTGCTGGTCGTCCCGGCCATGGTCTTCAACATCCGGCGCTTCCGAAGGAGCGGAGCATGAGCAGCCACAGCACCGTAGAACGACGCCGCCCGTCCCGCCTGTTGGGCAGTTCGCTCGTCCAGGGGCTGCTGATCCTGGTCGCCCTCGTATGGATCACACCGCTCGCGGGCCTGTTCCTCTCCTCGATGCGCTCCGAGCGGGACAACGCCTCCGACGGCTGGTGGACCGCGCTGGCCGATCCGTCGCAGCTGTCCCTCGACAACTACAGCGCCCTGCTGCAGGACTCGGGCATCGCGCAGGCCTTCGGGAACACCGTCCTGATCTCCGTTCCCACCACCGTGCTGGTCGTCGGCATCGCGGCACTCGCCGGATACGCCTTCGCCTGGCTCGACTTCCCCGGCCGCGACGGCATCTTCCTGGTCGTCGTCGGGCTGCTGGTGGTACCCGTACAGATCGGGCTGCTGCCCGTGGCCAAACTCTTCGGGGCGGTCGGGCTGTTCGGCACGATCGCAGGCGTCGTCCTGTTCCACGTCGCCTACGGGCTGCCGTTCGCGGTGTTCCTGCTGCGCAACTACTTCTCCGAGATCCCGGGAGAGATGCTGGAAGCCGCCCGGATGGACGGCGGCAGCGAGTGGCGGATCTTCTTCCGGCTCGTGCTGCCGCTCGGCCGGCCGGCCATCGCGAGTCTGGCCATCTTCCAGTTCCTCTGGGTCTGGAACGACATGCTCGTGGCGCTGCTGTTCGCGGACAGCGGGTCCCAGCCCCTCACGGTCGCGCTGCAGTCCCAGATGCGGCAGTTCGGAAGCAACATCGGCGTCCTCGCGCCGGGTGCCTTCCTGTCCCTGGTGGTCCCGCTCGTCGTCTTCTTCGCCTTCCAGCGCCACTTCGTCCAAGGCGTGATGGCGGGCTCGGTGAAGTGACCGGCCCCGCCTCCGGGCGGGGCCCTCGCCTCCCTCGGCACCGGCCTCGAACGCCGGGCCGACGCGCAGCACCGCGTCGGCACGGCGCCGCCTGCCGCGAGGCCGAGCCCGGAGTCGTCCTACAGGGGGTCGTCACGCATCGTCTCGTCGCGGATCACATTGCGGTGTGACTCGTAAACGAGCCTCGCATCATCGCTCGGGAGCGCCTCGGTGGCGAGGCCGCAGGCACATGTCACGACGGTGAGGCCGCGGGGCGTGCGCAGTGTGTGCCCCTGACTGCTCAAGGCTTCACCGGTGGGGTTCTCGTACCGGAGGTTGTGGCGGTACTGGGGCTTGCCGGTGTGTCCCGGGATACTGCCGGTGCTGTCGGTGCTCGTCAGGTCAACGGTGGAGGAGTGCTCGCTCATGCCTCCAGTGTGGCCGCCCGCGAGCGACACCAGCCGTTCCGACCCCACGTCACCGAGATCTGCGCGTCATATGCGCATTTACGGGCAGGGCCGAGCCGGTATCCGCCTCCCGGGTCGCGTCACCGCGTGCCGGAACGCAGGATGGGGCAGGTGATGACCGTTTTGGTGGTCGGCGTACCCGATGGCGAGCAGCTTGAGCTTTTGCGCGCCGGTATCCAGCGCAATCCGCACTTCCGGGTCCTGTCGCATGCCCACGACCCCGTCGTCGCTCTCACGCATGCCCGACTCCTTCTCCCCGACATCACCGTCCTGTCCCTGCCCTCCGGGCTCGACAGCCTCGACGCGGACCCGGGCGTTCTCAGCCTGTTCCACGGGGTGCGCTCCCTGGACCCGCCGAGCGGGGTGGTGCTGCGGACGGCCGCCGACCGGATGCCCCGTGCCGTATCCGGCCTTGCGGTCGAGGGCGCCGTCCACGTCGTGCACGAGGGAGACTCCGAAGCATTGATGCGAGCCCTGCGCACGATCGGACTGCGCCGGGCCAGCTGCGACCCCGACGAGATGCCCTGACCTGACCTGGCTTGCCGCTGGGGCTACGGTGGACGAACGAGTCAACGGGGAAGGGCCCGACCGGGGCGTGCCGGTCGGGCCCTCTCTGCTGTGCTCCTGCCGGCTCGCGCCGGTCGCTGCGGTCAGACGGTCGCCGGGGCGCCGAGCATCGCGGAGGCCTGTTGGAGCGGGCTGAGGCCGCGCGTGGGTGTGTCGGCCCGGGGAAGGCCGCGGCACGTGAATCCCAGCTGGGTCATGGCCCGCAGGACTTCGCCGACACTGAAGTCACGCCGGTCCTGGCGGGTGACGGCCTGGCCGACCTGCTTGACGGGGTAGATGCGGCGGCCGATGACCACGGATTCACCGGTGACCGGCTCGGGCTTGATGCCCTTCATCGTTTCCAGGACGCCGCTCTTGGTGAGCTCGAACGGGAAGCGGGCGATGACACAGCGCATGATGCCTCACAGGGGAAGAGAAGTACGGTCCGTCCGCGGCGAGGCGGTTCAGCGTGCGAGGGCGAGGCCGCGGACAGGGGTGCCCGGAGCACTGCCCTGTTCGTCGGCGACGGGCAGGGGATCGAGCCGCCGGCCGCCCACCGCATGCCCGGCCGCTGCCCCGGCCATCGCGGTGAGGGGCGAGGTGAACGGCCTGTGCTCGCCGAGGATGTCGCGCAGCCGGACCCGGTCCGTGTACGCGTCGCTGCAACGGGCGGCGGCGAGCTGGGCCGGGGTGACCAGGCCGGTGCACAGGCCGTCCTCGTCGCAGACCAGCAGATGTCCCGCGCGGGCACTGGCCATGACGGACAGGGCCACTTCGACCGTCATGTCGTCGCCGACCTGCGGGCAGGCCTGATCCGTGTCCTCGTCCGCCGTCCTGTGCGCGGGGTCGGCTCCCGCCGTGCGGGATTGCATCTGGAGCAGCGTCAAAAGGTGCCTCCTGCAGAGATGGGTCGGCTTTCTGGTCACGTGCTCTCAGGCCGCCGGATCGGCGGAACGCCGTCCGCCCACCCGCCTGGAACTCGCGGCGGAGCCGCGTCGACCGCGGGAGGTGGCGCTGCGCCCGGACCGCTCGGACACCGGCGCGGTGATGGTGACGGGGATGCCGGAAGGAGCCTGCGCGCCGGTGATCCTGCTCAGGGATTCCTCGCCCGATCGGACCTCGGTGGTCTGCGGGACGATGCCGGCGGCGGCCATGAGGCGGCTCATGTCGCGGCGCTGGTTCGGGGTGACGAGGGTGACGACGCTGCCGGACTCGCCGGCCCGGGCGGTGCGTCCGCCGCGGTGAAGGTAGTCCTTGGGATCGGTGGGCGGGTCCACGTTGACGACGAGGTCGAGGCTGTCGACGTGGATGCCGCGTGCGGCGACGTTGGTGGCGACCAGCACGGTGACATGCCCGGTCTTGAACTGGGCGAGGGTGCGGGTGCGCTGCGGCTGCGACTTCCCGCCGTGCAGGGCAGCGGCCCGGACACCGCTGCTCAGCAGGTCCTGGGTCAGCCGGTCGACGGCGTGCTTCGTGTCCAGGAACATCATCACCCGGCCGTCGCGCGCCGCGATCTCCGTCGTCGTCCGGTGCTTGTCGCTGCCGTGGACGTGCAGTACGTGGTGTTCCATCGTGGTGACTGCACCGGCCGAGGGGTCCACCGAGTGCACGACGGGGTCGGTCAGGTACCGGCGCACCAGCAGGTCGACGTTGCGGTCCAGGGTGGCGGAGAAGAGCATCCGCTGGCCCTCGGGGCGCACCTGGTCCAGGAGCGCGGTGACCTGGGGCATGAAGCCCATGTCGGCCATCTGGTCGGCTTCGTCCAGGACGGTGATCGCGACGTGGTTCAGCCGGCAGTCACCGCGGTCGATGAGGTCCTTGAGGCGGCCCGGGGTCGCGACGACGACTTCGGACCCGCCGCGCAGTGCTCCGGCCTGCTTGCCGATCGACATTCCGCCCACGACGGTGGCCAAGCGCAGCTTGACCGCGCGGGCGTAGGGAGTCAGCGCCTCGGTCACCTGCTGCGCGAGCTCACGCGTCGGTACGAGGACGAGGGCGAGGGGCTGGCGGGGCTCGGCCCGCTGTCCGGCGGTACGAGCCAGCAGCGCGAGGCCGAAGGCCAGGGTTTTGCCGGAGCCGGTGCGGCCGCGGCCGAGTACATCGCGGCCCGCGAGGGTGTTGGGCAGGGTGGCTCCCTGGATCGGGAACGGCACGCTCACGCCCTGCGTGCCGAGGGCGGTCAGCAGCTCCCGGGGCATGTCCAGGTCGGCGAAGGTCTCGACGGCAGGGAGAGCGGGGGTGATCGTCTTCGGCAGAGCGAACTCGCCCTGCACCGCGGCGGGCCGTCGGCCGTAGCCGCCCGAGCGGCTCGGGCCGCCGCCCGAACGGCTGGGGGCGGACGAGCCGAAGCGGCTGCTCCGGCCGGAACCGGCGGTAGCGCCGAAAGCAGGGCCGCCTGTACGGCTGCGGGTGCGAGCGGTGCGGTTGTTCGTGCGTGCGGGGTTCATTCAGAACCTTCCTTGATGCGGCGCGTATCAAGGAATTCCAGCAGCGGAAAAACAGCGCGGGGAATCGCAAGAACGGGCCGAATGAAATGCGGTAGCGAAACTGCGCCGCAGGCAGAGTCCGTGCGGGCGCAGGCGCTGAAACAGGTGACGCCGGGGTGAAATTCCGGTCTGCATCCTGGATGGAATCCCGCAGGCGAACCCACTGCGGGAGGTGTTGCCTGTGGCTGGGGCCCGCACCCCGAGGGATGCGGGCCCCAGCTACAGAGTGCGCGCCGCCGTCAGGCGGGAAGGATGTTCTCGGCCGTCGGGCCCTTTTGGCCCTGCGCGATGTCGAAGGTGACCTTCTGGCCTTCGACCAGCTCACGGAAACCCTGGGTGGCAATGTTCGAGAAGTGGGCGAAAACGTCGGGGCCGCCACCGTCCTGCTCGATGAAGCCGAAACCCTTGGCCGCGTTGAACCACTTCACTGTGCCAGCCGGCATGCATGTCTCCTTAGGGGCAGTACATCGGGATCCGCACTGCACGGATGCCGTGTCGCCGCGATGATGCCCCGTCCGGAAACTGTCCGGAAATATAAAGTGCTTCGATCGACGCGGAGGCCGACCGGAGGCGCTTGAAGTTTTGTGGGTACCACAACTGCAACTGAGATCGACAGTAGCACGCCGCGGCGTCCGATGGGGGATGAAGGATTTCAAACCCGTGGGCCACGGAAACAAATCCACTCGCTGGGCTTGCTGAAATCTCAGTCTGCGGGCACAGATATTCGTCCGCCCCAAGTGCGGCGTCTCCCCTCCTTCGATCGCGGGAATCAGGCGCTCACCAGGTCACGTGCAGGGTCTCGGGTGATCTGTGGATGAAGGGTGGGGCGCATGGACGGCGGCGGGCGACGTGGGTCCAGCCGCAGACCTGGCCGGGCTGCGAGAACAGCTACGGCGTCACGCGGAGCTGGGCGCGGGCCGGGCCGGATCCCAGGAAATTGTGCGGCGAGCACGGCGGCCCCGACCAGCAGCTTCGTCCCGCCCAGGGGAGCCGCCGTGCACCGCCGGAGGGACGTCGGCAGGATCCAGTCCGACGGGGCCCGCCAGCGCAGGTGGCGCCGATGTCCTCGATCTGTCTCACCAACCCGGCACTTCCCCGCCGAGCAGCGGGTCCGGATCCGCAGCTCCCGGTAGGAGCAGCGCTGCGTGCCTCCTCCTCGGCAGCCCTCCCCCGACACGTCAACAAGCCGGTCGCCTACGGTCCACGGGTTCACCGGCCGTTGGCAACGCGGAATCACAGGCCCACCAGGGCAAGGATCCTGTCCATCTCCGCGGATGGCAGGTCGGGGTTACCAGCTGCGGCGGTCGCGACGAACTCGGATGAATCGGCCAGCAACCGCGTCAGGTCCTGCGCCGGAAGCCGGGGATGGGCCGCTACCAGGCGGCGCACGGTTTCGTCGGGGTCGGATGCAAGACGGCGCACGGATTCCACCGGCAAGTCGAGATCTCGTGTGGCCAGCTGCCTCATCCTCGGGTCGGGATCGGTCGCCAGACGCCGAAGGACGTCCGCCGGGAGGGGGAAGTCGTCGGCCGGGCGCCACGCGGCTCTCTTGTAGGGGCGGTAGCCGCGGTCGATGCGCTCGGCGGTCGCGGGATCGATCTGGTCACGCGCGTGCAGAGCCATCGTCGTGCGGACGTCGCTCTCCTCGTCGTCGAGCAGCCGGGCCACGATCGGCGCGGGGAGGTGGTCGGACATCGCGGCCGATGCGCGGAAGCAGGCATACGGCGAGTCGACGTGGGGCAGGGGGGCCGCGGTCACCCACGGCAGGCGCAGTCCCCGAAGTTCCGCACGCGCAATCTCGCCCATGATCTCGCGTTCGAGGGCGTCCTCGTCCAGGTCCTGGTGGTCCGCGAGCCAGTCCAGCGCAGGCACGTCCGACAGGATCCGCGCATGGATCGCGGTGCGGGTCGTCTCCGGGGTGTCCTGCCGGGCGAAGACACGGACGGTGACCCGCGGATCGGGATCCTCACCGAGCTTGTCACGCAACGCCGGCGGGAGGTCCGGGTGCCCGGCGAGTTCTCCGCGCACGTCGTCGTCCGGATCGCCGGCCAGCCAACGGGCGGTGTCGTTGTCCAGCGTGCAGTGGCGTACCGCTCCGGCGCGCGTGACCGGGTCGGCCAGCAGGGCCGGGACCAGGTCGGCCGGCGGAACCGGATGAGGAATCCGCCGGTAGTAGGTCGCACAGGCTCCTGCACGTACCGAGTCGTCGGGATCCGTCAGCAGGAGCCGGCGCACCGGTTCGGGTGCCTGCGTCCACCACTGGGCAAGCGTCGCCCGGACCTTCGGCACTGGATCGACCGCCAGCCAGTTGCGCAGATCCGCCGGTACGTGATCGCTGTGCGCCAGTTGTTCGCGTACCTGCGGGTCGGAGTCGTCGAGCAGCCGCTCGAATCGGCGTGCACGAGGCAGCGATGCGCCTGCGTGCCGCGTACCCGGACCGACCATCGATCTGGGCCGCTCACCTGCACGTGGGCGCTTGAGCGTTCGGCAGGGGACAGCGGAGGTACCGCGGAGGGCGCTGCGCCGCAGGCGAAGACCCGCGTGCCGGTTGAGGACCGGCACCGCCGGAGCGCAATGGGTGCGGCCGCGCTCGGCCGTCTGCAGTGGCGACAGCCGGTCGGGCAGGGCTCTCATGTCACCAGGTGGAGCGACGTTCCCGCGATGCCCAGTCGTACGCTCTGACCCCAGGTCAGTTCCAGGGCGTCGCTCTCCATCCCGTCGCCGAACACCACGATCCGGTCCGACTCCACGGTCAGCCGCAGCCCCTGTCCCCGCCCCAGCTCACCGGCGACCCTCGTCGTTCCGGTCGCGGGCGAGGGCCAGGCTTCCCGTACGAACCACAGGAGGCGCCGCTCGCCGGGTGCGGGCAACCCGGCGGAGCTGCCGCGCTCCAGCCACAGCGAACGCAGCCAGCCGGTGGCGCCCGTGCCGGTGCCCACCAGCACCCCGGAGGATGCCTGGGCCTCACCCTGTCCCTCGTCGCCGTCGGATCCCAGGCGGTAGCGGGCCGTCTGGTGACCGGGCGAGCCCAGATAGATCTCGTTCAGCGCGAGAAGTCGCTGGGTGTCGTCGGCGACGGCCTCGACCATGGTGAGCTCCTCCGCCCGGCCCCCGGCGGCGGTCGCCGCACGCAGCAGGGCGGCCGTGTCGGCGCAGCGGTGACGGACCAGGACCCCCGGGTTTCGCCCCGGATCGGTGTCGATGCCCACAACCGGCTGTCCGCGCAGGTACTTCGCGGTGTTGGCGACCAGGCCGTCCTGGCCGACCACGACCACCACGTCCTCCGGGGCGAACAGGAAGCGGTCCAGGTCCGCCCGCTCCACCCGGGCGCTGCGCCAGGTGAGCGGCACCGCCGCCGCCACCTCCCGCAGCGCCTGCCGCGTGCGCTCGTGGCGGCGGACCACCTCGTCGATCGACCGGCCCCGGCTGGAAAGGAAGAACGCGGCCTGCCCGTGCGTCCCGTGCCGGGCGAGCAGCTCCTCGTACTCGGTCCTGCGGTGCACGAGCACCGCCCGCGGGGCCAGGCTCACGCGCCCGCGCCGCCTTCCGGACGTCCGAGCTTCGCGAGGAGCCCGGTGAGGACGTCAGGAGAGAGCGTGATGCTCTCGATCCGCGGCAGGTTCTCCGCCAGCCGGGTCGCCGCCAGGGCTTGCAGCGTGCCCGGGCCGGCTTCGTCGTGCACGCGCAGCCACGCAGCCTGAACCTCGGCGCGCGCCGCGCCCGTCTCGCGCGCCGCCTCGGCGTCGGCGTGGGCGAGGCGGACCTTGCGGGCCGCCTCGGTCTCGGTCCGGATGCCGTCCGCCTCCGCCTTCTCCTCGGCCTCGCGGCGGGCGTTGGTGCCGCGCTGGTCGATCAGCTGCTCCTCGCGCCTGGCCAGTTCGATCTGGCTGGCCAGCTCGTTCTCGGCGATGGCACGCTCACGCTCGACGGCGACAGCCCGCCGTTCGTAGGTGGCCCGGTCCGCCTCCTGCTGGATCTGCTCGCGGGCCGGGGTGCGCAGGGCGCGCTCCACCTCGGCCTCCGGGCGGATCGCCACGACCCGCACGGCCACCACGTCGATGCCGGTGGCCGGGAGTCTGGGCTCGGCGGCGAGGCCGGCGGTGACGCTCCCCCGCACGGAGGCGACGCCGTCCACCAGGGCGGCGGCCAGCGGAGTCCGGGCCAGTACGTCCAGCGTGTGCTGCTGCGCGGTCTCGGTGAGGAGGGTGGCGATCTGCTCCAACGGGGCTCCGCGCCAGCTCCCGGTGTCCGGGTCGACGGAGAAGTCGAGTCGGGCCGCGGCTTCCGCCGGGTCGCTGATCCGGTAGGTGACGGTGGCCTGCACGGCGACGTCCTGGAAGTCGGACGTACGGGCGTGGAACGCCATGGCCAGCTCCCGGTCGTCGACCGGCACTTCGGACAGCGCCGCCGACAGCGACCGGTACCAGAAACTGAGCCCCAGCCCGTCGTGGACGAGTCGGCCGCGCTTGTGGTGGCGGATGTGAGTGGTGGGCGCGGAGCGCAGATGACGCCAGCCGAAGCGCCGGGTGATGTCGGCCATGGCGAACCCCCTTCATTTCGTCGATGTGACGATAACAAGGTCGCCTTCATATCGTCAAGGGGACGAAAAGAGGGGTGCCGCCGGCGGGCGAACGAGGGCCGGGCTCGCCGTAACTTTCCGATCTTGATGCCGGTTGCCATGGTGTCCTGCCGGTGGTGAGCGTCGAGGAGCATCCGTGAAGTACCGCAAGGCTTAGGCCGCGGCGGCCGTGGCCGTCCTGGTCTCCCTGGGCGGCAGCCCGGTGTCCGTCGCCCGACAGCAGCAGCGGGCGGCATCCTGTGTGGCGTGGACGAAGACGGAGGGCATCGCCTACTCGAAGCGTTCCGACGGCAGCTTCCGCAGGACCGGCGGGACGGTGCCCACCGTCAGGAAGGACACCTGCTTCATCGAGATGGACGAGAACCGCTTCGCCCCCGGGCTGGTACACGGGCTCGGACGGGTCCTGGAGCCTCGCCAAGGAGAACGACCGCGGAGCGGTGTACAAGCAGTTCGCGTACGCGGTGGTCCGCAGGGAATCCGGCGGATACCAGGAGGGCTACACCGTGGACCTCGACCAGCTGCGCGACGTCGCCGAGAACGTCAGCTGCGACGCAAAGGCCACGGCGGGCCTCGCCCGTGCCTCGGCAGGCCGACATCCGCATCTACGGCGAGCCGAACCGGCAGCTGACCGGCTGGATCAGGACATGGAACGAAGTCTCCGGCTTCACCGACACCGGCGGACGCTGGCGCAGGAACCAGTGCGTGAAACTCACCGGCAGCGCGGCGAAGTGGCAGGGCCGCACCTACTACGAGACCCCGCAGTCGGGTTCCGGCGGCGGACATTACGACTGGATCCGCGACGACGAGATGCAGCTGCAGCGCAAGTAGCCGAACCTGCGAAAAAGGGCGGGCCGGCGCCGGTGGCCGCTCGGCTCGGACGTCCCGGCCGGAGAGCTGCCCGAACAGGCGCCGGGCGAGGCGGGATGCGGCCTGCCGGCCGCGTCTCACGCCTCGCCCACCGCCGACCCTGCCGCACTCAGGCCGGTTGAACGATGAAGCGGCTCAACTGCCTTAGCAGACCCGGTTGAAGGCGTTGTTGGCTGCCTGGGTCCAGGCCTTCCAGTAGGCGTTGCTGTGCTGCTGGCCGGACTTGTCCGCCACCGGCTTGGTCTCGCAGCTCTTCTTGGCCGCCGCGATGCCCGCCTGGGTGCCGGCCGCGCGGCCCTGGGCGATGTCCCGCCGGGAACCCGGCTGGACCGGGGTCGTGTTCTGCGGGTTCTGGGGCTTCGGTGTCGCCGCCGAGCCCACCCTCTTGCAGTTCACGAAGATGAAGTTCTGGTCCTCGTTGACCGCGAGGACCGTGTAGTCGACGTTCTTCTGGAAGCGCTGCACGCGGAAGGTTCCGTCCGGGCCTATCGCCAGGTCCACGGTGCTCTCGCCGTCGTTGAGCTTGCGAGGTCCCGTGAACCCTTCGCCGGTGATCGTTACGTACGTATCGTTCGACCCCGGCGTGACCGTACAGCTGGCGGCCGGGACCGCCGCGCCGGCGGCCGGTGCGACGACGACGGCGCCACCGCATACGACCGAGGAGACGAGCAGGGACGCGACCACGGCGCGTCGGGTGCTTCGGTACATGAAGGTTCTCCCATCGGGGAGGGGGGAGGGGAGGGGGCCCATGGCAGGGCGGCCCTCGGGTTCATGCTCCCCCGCCCGTCACGGGGTGTCGACCGGAGGCCCGCGGCACCCGTCGTGCGCGGCCCTGTGCGGCTCTGCATGCTGGAAGGTGCCGGAAGGTGCCGCACCACGCTCCGGGAGGTTCCGTGAACACGCACACGCCGCCCCGCTTCGACCCCACCCGTGTCCCCCACCTGCTGGGATCGTTCGCGCCGGTGACCGAGGAGGTCGACGCCGCCGAGCTGGAGGTGACGGGCGAGATCCCGGCCGCCCTGGACGGCCTGTACCTGCGCAACGGTCCCAATCCCCGCTTCACGCCGATCGGCTCGTACCTGTACCCCATCGACGGCGACGGCATGCTGCACGGGGTCTGGCTCTCGGAAGGCCGCGCCCGCTACCGCAACCGCTTCGTGCGCACCCCGGCCCTGGAGGCCGAGGAACGGGCCGGTCGGGCCTTGTGGGGAGGCCTGGAGTCGATGATCCTGCCGGATGCCGAGCAGGTCGGGCCGGCGCTCGCGGGCACCTTCCGTGACCTGCCCGACATCAACGTCGTACGGCACGGGGGCCGCATGCTGGCCCTCGCCGAGTCTGCCTGCCCGTACCGGATCGGCGCCGGGCTGGAGACCCTCGGCCGCGAGGAGTTCGAGGGGGCCCTGCCCGCGGGGATCACCGCCCACCCCAAGACGGACCCGGTCACGGGCGAGATGGTCGTCTTCTGCTACGGCCTGGAGCCGCCGTACCTGACCTGGTCGGTCATCGGCCGCGACGGGGCCGTCACACGCGGGCCCACCACCGTCGAGGGCGTGGACGAGCCGATGATGATCCACGACATGGCCCTGACCGGCCGATACGCCGTCCTGGTCCTCGCGCCCGCCTTCTTCGACCTGGACGCGGCCATGGCGGGCGGCTCCTTCCTGGCCTGGCGGCCCGAGCGGGGTACCCGCGTGGTCCTGATCCCCCGCGACGGCGGACCGCCGCGCTGGGCGGCCGACGAGGCGTTCTGGCTGTGGCACACCGTGAACGCCTACGACGACGGCCCCGGCGCCGATGCCCCGGTGGTCCTGGACTACGTCCAGTGGAGCCGGCTGACCGTCGGCGACACACCGGAAGGCGTGCAGGACCCGGTCAGCGGCGGTCTGGCACGGGCGCGCATCGACCCCGCGGCGGGCACCATGACCCGCACCCTGCTGGACGACGCCCGGGTGGAGTTCCCCCGTATCGACGACCGCCTCATCGGCCGGCGCCACCGGCACACCGCACTGGCCACCTCGACCGGACGGACGGACCTGCTGCCGGGCGAGTACGACGCGGTGCGCTTCCACGACGCTCGGACGGGAACCGCCCGCGTCTGGGACGCCGGGGACCTGTCGGTCGGAGAACCGGTCTTCGCTCCCGAGCCGGGGACCGACTCCGAGGAGCGCGGCTACTGGCTCACCTTCGCCACCGACCGCACCGACGGGTCGAGCTGGTTCCTGGTCGTCCCCGCCGGCGACCCGGCCTCCGGGCCGGTCGCGCGCGCCCGCATCCCCGTCCGGGTCCCGCTCGGCCTGCACGGCTGCTGGCTGCCCGCCGACGGCGGCTGAGCAGCCGAGCGCGGTGCGCCGTCCGCTGTCCGAACACGGCTCCGGATCAGGACCGATCGGCCCAGGCGAGGGACCGCCAGACCTGCTGCGCCCAGGCGAGGTCGGCGAGTTCTTCATGGGTGCAGAACAGCCCGGCAGCGGTGCCGGAGGCAGGCACCGTGAAGCCGTAGAACTCGTACCGCTCCCGCCCGTGGTCGTCCGGAGTCAGCCAGAAGGCGTGGCGCAAGCCTCCGGGCACGGGCTCGGTGAGCCACTGCCCGGGAATGGTGTCGGGTGAGCCGGCGAGCAGTGCGGCGAGGAAGTCCTCGGGCTTACGTCCCGGGGTGTCGTCCGTGAACACCGTCACGGCGGCGCTGCGGTCCGGCCCGGCGAACTGGTCCGCTCCGTCGGCGAAGCGGGCGGTGAGGCCGGCGCTGCGGATGACGGACCAGTGGTCGCCGAGATCGGTTCGCACGTCCACGGGGAGCTGGTGCGGGAAGCGGCTGAGGACCAGGTCGCGGTCCCAGGTGTCCTCCAGGACGCGGGCGGCGGTGGGGTGGTGGCCGGCGACGAGGTGGGGCAGCTCCTCAGGGTCGGCGACCTGAGCCGTGAAGGTGGCACCCAGCAGGTCTTCGCCCCAGGGACGGATCTTGTGGGAGAGCCTCCCCCGGAAGGCGAGATCCGCGTAGCCCTGCTCTTCCCACACGTCGCGGGCCTTGCGGAGGGTGTCGTCGTCCACCTCCAGCCAGATACCCAGGACCAGCTCCGTCTCGTGCGTCAGCCGGACGTGCAACAGGCACGATGACCGGGGCGGACAGATGCAGACATCCGGCCTCACGGCCATCCGAAGGGCGGGCCCCAGCAGCCCTGGCGGCCCCGGCGGCCCCGGCGGCCCCGAGATTGCCGGTCAGCCGACCGGTGCCTCGACTCCGTGCGCTTTCATGCAGGCGTCATCGAAGGCCACCAGACGGACCGTCCCGCCGTTCTCGGATGTTCGGTACTCGGCGGCCAGCCGCCAACCGCGCTGCCCAAGGCCCGCCTTGGCATCGAACACCTTGCCGGCCTTGTCCTCACGCTGCTCCGGCTTCTTCTCCTGCTGCCAGTCGCGCTTGCCCAACTCGCGCAGCACCGCGTCGTAGCGGGCCACGTCGACCTTGGCCTTCTCGTCCTGGGACCCCATGAAGCCGACAGCGCACGACAGCTGCGAGTCGGCCGGAGCCCGCTCGTACCCGCGGGCGTATTCCCGTGCGTTCGCCGGAAGGCCGGCGGCCGCGACCGCAGCTTCGACGTCCGTGCGTACGAAGTCCTTCGTGAGCGGCCCGGTGCCCTCCGGGCGAGGCGCCACCGGTATCGCCGTGTTCCCCTCGTTGCCGGCGTCGCTCGTCCCGCAGCTCACGGCTCCGAGCCCGATCGCGACCATCGCCACGGCGGCCCATTTCGTTCTGCGCACAGTCGTCCCCTCCCAGGTCACAGGGGTCATGCCCCGCTGTGATCAAGGCAGGAGTGTCCCACGCGATACCGACACCGCCCGACCTGCGGTCCCGGGATCTCCCCCGAGCCAGCCGCGCCAGAAATCAGGATCGGCGAGCTTGCCGAAGTCGTCCTGGGGTGTACGCCGGGTCGATCTCGGCAACGCTGCCCCCGGGATTCTCAGCAGCCGCGGCCAGAAGCGCCGACTCCTTCGGTATGCCCCTACTCCGGCTTCGCGAGCCGAAAAGCCCCACACTCCCACCCCCACTGCTGCGCCCGCCCCGTTGACGGCAGTTGTGCCGTAGCAACCAAGGCCGTATGAGGACGCCCTCCCCGAACAGAAGGAGTGGGATTCCCGCGGACGTCATCACCGCCGGACAGTCGGCGGCCACAGTGGCTGGATGTGCTCGCGGCCCGGGAGGGCCGGCAACCATTGCGGTGCGGCCCGGGTCCTCCATACCGGGCCCCAGACGGGGGCGCGGGGATGGAGGGGTGCCATGAGGGTCCGCGGGGCAGCGAAACGCACCGGGAAGTTCCTGATCGAGGCTGTCGGAGAAGTCGTGGGTGAGGCGATCCTCAGCCTGCTTGCCTGCGCCCTGCTCGCCGGCCTGGCCCTGCTCGCCTACCTGAGCTGGACCTTCAGCCCCCTCCTGACCATCGCGGCGGCCGGACTGGCAAGCCTCTTACTTGCCCACGGCGCCTGGCGGACCTACCGCGCACCCGCCAAGGGGCGCGGCCGGGGCCTGGCGGTCCTGAGCACGGCCGGCTTCGCCCTCGCCGCCGGGACCGCCCTCTTCCTGCTCGTCTACGGCACAGGCTGCGGCTGCCTGTGAGGAGGCGGAGCTACGACGAGGAAGACCGACGAGGGATTTACCGAGACCGTGTTGAGTCCCGCGGCCGCTGGTCGGCCACCCTGGAAGGAGCCGACCGGCGCCGCGCAGGGCAGGACCCGGACGACGTCCGCCTGGACGACGAGCTGCCACCCGCCAGGACCTGGGCGTGCCGTCCCTGGCCGGGTATCTCGGCGCGGACGCCACCGACCGGTGCACCGGCGCCATCGGCTGGGCGCTCGCCCGGGGCCCCGGACCGGCCGTCCTCGACCTGACCGGGCTGATGGGCTGGTCGGCCGACGGGCAGATCGCCGTCGCCCAGGCCGCCCGGCGCCTCGCCGACCACGGCCGCCGGTTCGAGCTCGCCGCGATCCCCGCGGACGGCTCCCTCGTCCTGGACGGGACGGCCCGCCCGTGGGGTCCGAACGTCACGGAGGCCGCCCACCGGGTGTCCACGAATTGCAGGGATCTGCAATTGTGGAGGTCACAAGGTGTGAAGAGGGGCGCACGGATGCTCCCCGCGAAGGAACGGCCGGGTGGATGAGATGGGCAGTCACGACAGGGGTACCCAGGTGAGCACGCCGCTGTACCAGCTGAAGGCGGAGTTCTTCAAAACGCTCGGGCACCCGGTCCGCATCCGCGTCCTGGAACTCCTGTCCGTACGCGAGCACGCGGTGGCCGAGATGCTGCCCGAGGTCGGGGTCGAGGCCGCGAGCCTCTCCCAGCAGCTCGCCGTCCTGCGCAAGTCGAACCTGGTGGCCACCCGCCGCGAGGGCTCCAACGTGTACTACAAGCTCACCCACCCCCAGATCACCGAACTCCTGCGGGTCGCCCGCGGCATCCTCTCCGGCGTCCTGGAGGACCAGGCCGAACTCCTGGCCGACCTCCGCGCCACCAGCCGCCCCTAGGTCGTGTCGTCGAAGTCCCGTCTGGCCGGCGGGGCCGCCCTCTCGGGCGGCCGACGCCACTTTGACGACACTCCCTAGCCGGCACCACACGGCGGCCGTCTTCCCAGTGCGGGCTCACCGCGCTTCTGACAACGGAAGACGACCGCTTCCTTGCCTGTAAGGCCGACGGCAGGCGGCAACGTGTCGGCAGGTGTGGTGAACTGACGATCATTCGTTGAACGTAGGAGGGGGAAGAATGGCAGCCGATGAGGCAGCTCTGGAAGCCGTTCCCGCAGGCACCGCACCGGGTGATACCGGGAAGACGGGCCGGGACGCGCGCCGGATCGAGGGATGGTCGATAGCGTGGATGCTCCTGGCCCTGGCGGTGTGGGGATGGTTCGCCTTCCTGATGTTTGCCGACTACGGCCCCGAGGTGCCGTCGTATCAGGGGACGCGCAGTCTGTGCCGGGGCCCGTTCTTTGAGCCGTGGCCCCAAGAACGGCTTTGCCGTAGCGAAGAGTTGCGGCAGTGGCCTTCGCTCCTGGGCATCCTCGCGTTGGCGGCTGTGGCAACCGTCACCGCTGCGGCGACCACGGTGTACGCCAAGGTCCTCGCCCGCCTGGCTCAGGGCGAAGGATCCCTCGCGAAGCCGCAGGGGTGAGGCCCACCCCCGGTGCGGCAATCAGCCCGGGCTGCCGGGCACGGCAGTAGCCGCTGGTGCTCCGGTACGGGTGTACGGAGCCAGCCACCCGAGACCAGCTCTGCGTGGTCCTATCCCTGCGTCACCACCCCGCGCGCGCCGGGTGGGAGTCCCGAGCAGTGGAGCCGAGTCTGCCGGCGTGACCGTTCGCAACGGGGCTGCCGCGGGGAAGGGCTGCAGCTGTCGGGGTTGGTGAAGACGGGTGCCGGCCCCGACCCGCCGCCCTCTCCGCGTCACCCCGGAACCGGCCGGGTGGGCCCGCCATGAGCGTCACCGCGTGGCCTGCCGTGGTGGTGTTCGGGGCCGTCTGCGTACTGATCGCCACGGAGAGGGTCCACCGGGTCGCCGCGGCCCCGGATGGTGCGGTCGTCACGCTGCTCATCGTTTCCGTCCTCACCGGAGCCGTCGGCGGTGGCGATCTCCGGCGGCCTGGTCCTCCTCGCCGTATCCCGGCTTGGCGCGCACAGGGTCGCGGCCGACGTCGAGTGGGAAACCCTGGCGTTCTTCGCCGGCCTGCCCGTGATGGTCGGCGCAATGGTCCGGACGGGAATCCTCACATGCCTCGGCCAGACAGCCGCCCGCGCGCTGGACGGCAGCCTGTTCGGCGCCTCCATGGCTCTGCTGTTCCGGTCGATCGTGCCGTCCGCGGTCATCGACAACATCCCCTTCGTCGCCTCGACCAGTGCGATCCTCTCGAAGGTCGTCGCCGCATCCGGTGGGGTCGGACAGACCCAGGTGCGGTGGTGGTCCCTCGCGCTGGGCGCGGACCTGGCACTGGCCGCCGTGGTCACGGGGGCTCTGGTGCCCCACGGGCTGCTGCTGGCCGCCGGCCTGATCGTGGCCGCGCTCGCCGTGAACCTCTTCGACACCACCCGCCGACGCCGACCGCGCCGACGCAAGCTCTGGGTAAATGCCGTGACGCTGCATCAGCTGCGCCTGGTGCTGCCGGTGAGCGGCGTCGTTCATCGCCGCCGGGAGTCGGCGGCGGCCATGACGAGGCCGGTCACGAGCAGTGCCAGGCCGACGATGAGCACAGGGAAGCCGGGCCCGGGCAGGAAGTACGTCGTCGCACCGGCCAGGGCGAGAGGTGCGCCGACGGCGGCCAGCACCCTTCCGATCCGTCCCTCCGACATGGGCTGCTCCTTGTTCGGCACTGGCAAGGTGAGGCAGCCCAGGAGAACGCACACTGTGGTGCCGCAGACGGCCGGGTCACCTGTCGCGGTGACGGGTGGTGGTCATGCAGGCCAGGTATACGGCGATCGCGGACCACAGGACGATCAGCAGGGTGAGGGTGAGCGCGCTGGAGGACGGGTCGCATTCGGTGTCCCGGCGCCGGCCCGGGTGACGCGCCAGGAGACGGGGCAGGCGGTGGGCGAAGCCGACCGCTCCGCCGAGGTGGACGGCCAGGGCGGCGAGCAGCAGTACGGTCTCCCGGCCGGTGACCGCCGCCCGGGTGTCCTCCCTCACGCGCGGCCGGCCGGATCCTGCGCCTGGTCCTTGAGGTCCTCGGGGGATCCGGGCCGGGACGGCACTGCGGTGAGGACCGGACAGGGCGGGGTGCGGCGGCGCCCGGCCCAGGCGGCGACGGGTTCGGTGTAGCGGGCGGTGAGCGGGCCGATCACCACGAGGATGAGCACGTACGCGGTGGCGAGCGGGCCCATGGCGGGCTCGATACCGGCGGTGACGGCGAGGCCTGCGATGACGATGGAGAACTCGCCGCGGGCCACCAGCGTGCCGCCTGCCCGCCAGCGCCCCTTGACCCCGATCCCGGCCCGCTTCGCGGCCCAGTAACCGGTGGCGATCTTCGTACCCGCGGTGACCACGGCGAGGGCGAGCGCGGGCAGCAGGACGGGCGGGATGCTCGCGGGATCGGTGTGCAGGCCGAAGAAGACGAAGAACACGGCCGCGAACAGGTCACGCAGCGGGCTGAGCAGCGTGTGGGTGCCCTCGGCGACCTCACCGGAGAGGGCGATGCCGACGAGGAACGCGCCGACCGCGGCGGACACTTGGAGCTGCTGGGCAATGCCGGCGACGAGCAGCGTCAGGCCGAGGACGACGAGGAGGAGCTTCTCGGGGTCGTCGCTGGAGACGAAGCGGGAGATGTGGCGCCCGTAGCGGACCGCGACGAACAGGACCGCTCCGGCGACGCCGAGGGCGATGGCCAGGGTCGCGCTGCCGGCGGCGAGGCTCACGCCTGCGAGAAGAGCGGTGATGATGGGCAGGTAGACGGCCATGGCGAGGTCTTCCAGGACCAGGACGGACAGGATGACGGGGGTCTCGCGGTTGCCGACGCGGCCGAGATCGCCCATGACCTTGGCGATGACACCGGAGGACGAGATCCAGGTGACCCCCGCCAGGACCACGGCGGCGACCGGACCCCAGCCCATCAGGAGTGCGGCCACGGCGCCGGGGACGGCGTTGAGGGTGAAGTCGACGAGCCCGGCCGGGTATTGGGTTTTGAGGTTGGAGACCAGGTCGCTGGCCGTGTACTCCAGGCCCAGCATCAGCAGGAGCAGGATGACGCCGATCTCGGCGCCGATCGCGACGAACTCCTCGCTCGCCCCCATGGGCAGCAGTCCGCCGGTGCCGAAGGCGAGGCCGGCCAGCAGGTAGAGCGGTATCGGGGAGAAGTGGAAGCGGCCGGCAAGTCTGCCCAACAGGCCCAGGCCGAGGATGATCGCACCGAACTCGATCAGGAAGACAGCGGAATGCACGGGCGTCTCACTCCCGTCCGAGTATGGAGGCGGCCGCGTCGACGCCCTCGCGGGTTCCGATCACGATGAGGGTGTCCCCGCCGGCGAGGCGGAAGTCCGGCGCGGGCGAGGGGCGGGCTTCCGCGCGGCGCAGTACGGCCACGATCGATACGCCGGTCTCGGTCCGCATCCGAGTCTCGCCCAGCACCCGGCCGTTCCAGTACGAGTGCCCGGACAGCTCGATCCGCTCGGCCACCAGGCCCAGGTCGGTGGTGTGCAGCACGTTGGGGCTGTGGTGGGCCGGCATCAGCGCGTCGATCAGCGAGGCCGTCTCCGCACCCGTCAGGCGCAGCGACTGCGCGCAGGCGTCGGGGTCATCGGCCCGGTAGAGGTTCACCGTCCTGGTGCCGTCCCGGTGCGCGACCACGGACAGGTGGCGGTGTTCGCGGGTGGTGAGGTCGTACTGGACCCCTATGCCGGGCAGTGGCGTGGTGCTCATCCGTGGAGCAGGCACAGCTGTCCCCCTCGTGTTCGCTTTCGTACGTGACGCCGCTGCGGCGGAGAGTCGGTCTCGGGCAGGAGAAGGGCCGCTCGGCGGGCCCATCGTGCCACTTTTCGCGTGTCCGAAATATGGGTGCCGGCACGGATGGACAGCAGCCTTCACCGGCGTGAGGATGGGGGCGGGGAAGTAGGTTCCGCTGCAGGTCACAGCATCTGGAGACGGGCGGCCGAGTGGCCGTGGAGGATGCTGGGGGACCGGCTGGAAAGGCGTGTGGCCGTGTCGTTGTACTGGCGGATCTTCCTCCTGAACGCAGGTGTCCTGGCCGTCGCGGTGGCCTTGCTGCTGGGCCCGGTCACCGTCTCCACGCCGGTCCTGTTCGGGGAGGCGCTCGTGCTGCTCGGCGGGCTGGCCGCGATGCTGGTCATCAACGCGGTCCTCCTGAAGGTCGGCCTGGCCCCGCTCGCCCGGTTGAACCGGGCCATGGCCACCGCCGACCTCCTCAGACCCGCCACCCGCCCGGCCGTCAGCGGCGGCGGGGAGATCGCCGCACTCACCCGGACCTTCAACGCCATGCTCGACCGGCTCGAAGCCGAGCGGGCCACCAGCAGCGGCCGGGTGCTCACCGCTCTGGAGGCCGAACGCAAACGCATCGCCCAAGAGCTCCACGACGAGATCGGCCAGACCCTCACCGCCGTTCTCCTCCAGCTCAAGCACGCTGCCGACCGCGCCCCCGAACCGGTCCGTACCGACCTGCACCAGGCCCAGGAGACCACCCGCGCCAGCCTGGACGAGATCCGCCGCATCGCCCGCCGTCTGCGCCCCGGCGTCCTGGAGGAACTCGGCCTGCACAGCGCGCTGCGCTCCCTGGCCGGCGAGTTCACCACCCCACGCCTGGGCGCCACCGCCCACATCACCCCGGGCCTTCCCCACCTGGACCCGGCCGCCGAACTCGTCCTCTACCGCGTCGCGCAGGAAGGCCTGACCAACGCCGCCCGCCACTCCGGCGCCACCCGCGTCGAGGTCCACCTGCGCCCCCTGCCCCGCGGCGGCGTCGGCCTGCTCGTCCGCGACAACGGACACGGCCTCGGGGAGGCACCCGAGGGCGCCGGCATCCGCGGGATGCGCGAACGCGCCCTGCTCATCGGCGCCGAACTCCGCGTCGGCGCCGGCCCGCACGGCGGCACCCAGGTCCAACTCGACATCACCGATACCACCGACACCACGAGGGCCACCCGATGACCCAGCCCGGCCCCGGACCCGCCCGCATCCTCCTCGCAGACGACCACACCCTCGTACGCCGCGGCGTACGCCTGATCCTCGACGCCGAACCCGACCTCACCGTCGTCGCCGAAGCCGCCGACGGAGCGGAAGCCGTAACCCAGGCCCGCAGCCTCGACATCGACCTCGCCGTCCTCGACATCGCCATGCCCCGCCAGACCGGCCTGCAAGCCGCCCGCGAACTCGCCCGCACAAGACCCGGCCTGCGCATACTCATGCTCACCATGTACGACAACGAGCAGTACTTCTTCGAAGCCCTGCGCGCCGGAGCCTCCGGCTACGTCCTCAAATCCGTGGCCGACCGCGACCTCGTCGAAGCCTGTCGCGCCGCCCTGCGCGACGAACCGTTCATCTACCCCGGCGCGGAAACCACCCTCATCCGCACCTACCTCGACCGGGCCCGCACCGGCGGCCCCATCCCGGAGAGGCCCATCACCGAACGCGAGGAGGAAATCCTCAAACTCGTCGCCGAAGGCCACAGCTCCAAGGAGATCGGCGACCTCCTCGTCATCAGCCCCAAGACCGTCGAGCGCCACCGCGCGAACCTGCTCCAGAAGCTCGGCCTGCGCGACCGCCTCGAACTCACCCGCTACGCCATCCGCGTCGGCCTGATCGAGCCCTAGCCGCAACCGAAGCCGCAGTCGCCTTGGCATGCATCGCAGGTCACCGAACTCTGCAGGCCATCCGGCGTCCTGGCCGCCCCGCCGCCGACGGGCGCCCCCGGAGCCGGTGCAGCGTGAGAGGACTCACTTCTGGGCGTGCTGGCCCAGGTAGAACAGCAGCCAGATGAACCCGGCGAACACGTGCGTGCCGAAGATGTAGAAGAAGGCACGCATCGCGACGCCCTTCGCCTTCCACTTCTCCTGATCCGCCTCATCGTTCTTCTCGGGCCGGTTACCGGTCATGGCGCCTCCTCTTTTGCGGTGTCTGGCTCCTGGCGGAAGCGGGGCCGCACGATGACCTGCATCCCGTGGGCGCCGGCGCGCTCGATGACGGCCGCGACCTCGCCGGCCTCGACCGTGCGGACGTCCGGCTCGGGGCCGGTGCCGAGGCAGGTGATCTCGTACAGCCGGACGGCCTCGAGGCTGTGGCTGGTCACAGGGTGCCCGCCGGCAGGATGAAGCGGACCACGACCGTCTGGTTGCTCAGCCATGTGGAGGCGACCTCCACATGCGGGGAGTGCCGGGCGTGGCGGGCCATCACCGCGGCCTCGGGCGGACCGGCATGGCCACTGGTTTCGCCTGTCGTCGCCGCCTGAGGCCACACCGCGACCCCCGTCCACCGGTTCCAGAACTACTAAATTGCATAACTCTGCAAGTTTAGCGGGTGCGGGTACGCGGTGCGGTTTCCGGTGACGGGTGCGGCGGGACGCGATCGTACGAGCTCTCCGGCCGCGGCGTGTCCCGGTGCCCCACCTGCGACGGGTCCGGGGAAGCGCCAGCGCCCCGGACAACAGCGGCACGGTCGCCCGGCCCGGCGACAGCGGCGGTCCGGTGAGCACCATCGACCACCCGCACTCGCGTCAGCTGAACGGCATGGCCGTCGCGGGATTCGGCTGTTCAGGCATCGGCACGAGTCGGACCTGTACTCAGGTCGGCTGGATCGAAGTGGGCGACATCTTCGACAGGTTCGCCCTCCGGCTCCCCCTGACCGGCACGCCCCGCCACGGCACGCCGCCCGGCGTTGCCCGCCGAAGGTGCCCCAGATCACGCACGGTCCCCCCGGGACCGCTCACTGTGACGTGGCGGATAACCGCCGACAGCGGGCGTCCGGAGAACGGGGCCGACGCGGATAATGGGACCGCCCACGGGCCGCCCCGTGCGAAGGCCCGTACCGATCCGAGAGATGAAGAGCAGAGTCCATGACGCTGAAGGAAGGCCAGCGAGTGAAGCTGGCCGCGGACACCAGGCTCACCGACTGGGCCGCGATGACGCAGGACTCCCCGACCTCGCCGGGGGGCGTGGCCGGGTCCCTGCTGCTGGCGGCGGGCATCGAGGGCACCGTCGAGCGCGTGGTCGAGCACGAGCACCAGAGCCACGAGGCGCGCGAGTACGAACGGCTCGTGTCGCTGCTCGACGCGTTCGGCCAGGACATGCCAGCGGGGAGCAGGAGGCAACTCGAAGAGCAGATCGCCTCGTTGGAACCGGAGTGGACGGCCTATCAGGAGCAGAGGCAGCGTGTAACGGTCCGCGTCCGTTTCGACCTCGGGCTCATCCTCGACGACGCGCACGAGGACGTCTTCACGCCCGCCTGACCGAAGCCTCGGCGGCCACGGTCGCGCTCGTGCGGCAACCCGCCGTCGCAGCAGAACCGAATGTACGTCACCGGCCGCACGGAAAGGCTCCGGATTCCGATGCCCGCCGGGCGCTCGTACAGGCGGCGGACCACCGGACATCCGAGCGGCGAGACCTCACGCGGTCCGGGGCCCGGGCGGGGGGTCCGCCCCCGCGGCCCCCGGCCCCCCGGGGGGCGGGGGGGGGGGTAAGCGCCCGCCGCCGCAGAGATAGTTATCGGGGTAGGCCCCGCCCGGGGGGTGC
>NZ_JBHYXN010000054.1:0-50628 GCF_042752335.1 Streptomyces sp. NPDC059355
GCCGCGCCTCGGCCGCGGGCGCGACGCCCCCGGCCCGCCCCGGCCCGGCCGGGGCGCGGGAAGCGGAAGCCGCGGCGGCGGCGGCCGCTGCCCGGACCATCGACAACCGGTTCTGGTACTCGTACGGGCACTGGCGGGCCGGCACCCACCAAGGCACCGCCGCCCTCGCCGGCGCCCGCCCCGGTCTGGTGATCGACACGCCGGCCGGCCACACCGAGTACACCGACCCGCACACCGCGAAGAAGGGCACCTGGGAGTACGCGGTCTGGACCTCCCCGGTGCACCGCTCCGGCGTGCCCGGCACCGAGGCCATCGCTTCCTGGAACGCTCACACCCCGGCCGGCACCTGGATCCAGATCGAGCTGCGCGCCACGTACGGCGGCGGCGCCACCACCCCCTGGTACGTGATGGGCCGCTGGGCCTCCGGCGACGGCGACATCCGCCGCACCTCCGTGGACGGCCAGACCGACGGCAGTACCACCGTGTGGACCGACACCCTGGCCGTCGACGCCCCCGCGAAGGCGAACGGGGTGCGGATCGCGCAGTGGCAGCTGCGCCTGACCCTCCACCGCAAGCCCGGCGCCGCCCAGGGCCCGACGGTGTGGCTGGCCGGAGCCATGGTCTCCGACGTCCCGGACCGGTTCACCGTTCCCGCGTCCGTCCCCTCGCGCACGGCCCACGAGCTGACGGTCCCCCGCTACTCGCAGGAGGTCCACAAGGGCCGCTACCCCCAGTACGACAACGGCGGCGAGGCCTGGTGCAGCCCCACCTCCTCCCAGATGGCCATCGAGTACTGGGGCCGCAAACCCGCCGCCGGGGACCTGGCCTGGGTCGATTCCCGCTACCCCGACCCGCAGGTCTGCCACGCGGCCCGGTCCACCTACGACAGCGCGTACAAGGGCTGTGGCAACTGGCCCTTCAACGCCGCGTACGCCGCCACGTACGCCGGCCTCGCCGGGGTCGTGACCCGGCTCCGCTCCCTCGCCGACCTGGAGGCCCTGGTCCGTTCGGGCATCCCGGTGATCACCTCGCAGTCCTTCCGGACGGAGGAACTGACGGGTGCGGGCTACGGCACCGCGGGCCACCTGATGATCGTCGTCGGCTTCACCGCCGCCGGGGACGTGGTCGCCAACGACCCGAACTCGCCCGACAACACGGCGGTCCGCCGCGTGTACAAGCGCCGGGAGTGGGAGAACGCCTGGCTGCGGACGAAGCGCCACAACTCTGCCGCCAAGGTGGTGTCCGGCTCCGGGGGCGTCTGCTACCTGTACGCTCCGGCCCGCCCGAGCGCCATCCAGCTCGCGGCCCTGCGGGCGGTCGGGGTGCTGTGAGCGGATTGCCGGAAATTTCCGTTGACCGCTGAGGTAGATAAGCGCAACATAAGGTCGTAAAGGGCACATAAAGGCTTCTACAGGAGGCGGCCCGCCATGACCACCCACAGCATCGAACACCACCCCGACCTCGCCGAGATGCGCTCCCGGTTCGAGCGGGTCACCAGCACCCCCGCCGCCCAGGCCGTCGAGGCGCTGGCCCTCATCACGGGCCTGTACCTGGCGGCTTCGCCCTGGATCGCCGGGTTCAGCGGACTCGGCTCGCTGGCGATCAACAACCTGATCGCCGGCGTGGCGTACTGCCTGTGCATGAGCGGACTCGGCTCCGCTTACGAGCGCACCCACGCGATGGCCTGGACGGCGGTCGCCATCGGAGCCTGGACGATCGTGGCTCCGTGGGTCATCGCCGGTGACGTCAGCACCACCCGCAGCGTGGTCAGCAACGTCATCACCGGCGGCGTCGCCCTGTTGCTCGCGCTCTCCATGGCGGGCATGGCGGGCCGCGACCGCGCCACCTGACCCCCGTACGCGCCGGGCCCCGACCGCGAGCCGGCCGGGGCCCGGCGGCATGCCGGGGTACGGAGGCATGCCGGGGCGCGTGATGCGTGCCACGCGTGACGATCGTCTCTGCCGCGAAAGCCGCGAACGCTGTCACATTGGATGGCATGACCGAATACAGCCCCTCCCTCACCGCCCGCGCCCGGAACCTCGTCCGGACCGGTGGCCCCAAGGACCACTCCAAGTGGCTTGAGCACGTGCTCGGCTGGACGCTGGTGGTCGTCGTCGCCATGTTCGTCACGCAGGTGGGCTGGCTCTGACCTGCGGGTCCGCGCACTTTCAGGCCTGCGGGCGGGGATGCGGGCGTGCCCGCGCCTACGAGGCCTCCAGCCGCAGGCCGTCCGTGACGATCAGGTCCGAGGTGACCAGCGCCTGCTCCGCGCTGACCCGGGTCATGAAGACGAACGGCGGGATCACCGGGGGAGCGGGCAGCCCGTCGGGGCTGAAGGTGACGCACAGCAGCCCTTCGATGCAGCCGCTGAACTTCGTCAGGTACAAGGTCACATTGCCCCGTAGTTCGAGGGACGTGGCGGCCAGCCCGTACTCCTCGCGCCCGTCGCGGGTGCGCAGCCGGTAGTCGGCCAGCGAGGCCGCGCGCATCCTCAGCACCAGTACCCTCAGCGGCCCGTCGGCCGTTGCGACCTCGGCGACCCCCGCGAAGGCGAAGCCCTGCGGGGCGAACAGCGAGGTGGTGACGGTCGGGGGGGGTCCGGGTGGCCGTCGGCGGCCCGTCGGGCCGCCCCGCCGCCCTGGCCGGCGGGGCCCCGGTCGCCAGTGCGGCCGCCAGCAGGACCGGCAGTACGGCGGCGAGCGCCCGCGGACCGGTGCCGTGCGGCTTGCGTTCGCACGGGTCCTGCGCGCCGGCGGCCCCGGGTGCCGCGTCGTACGGGAGCGGCGTCCTCCCGAAGGCCGGCGCGCTCCCGGCGATCCCGAGCAGCATGCCGACCAGGAACCCGCCCAGGTTGGTCGCCAGGAACGACAGCACCGACAGCAGGAGGGCGTGGACGGAGACGTACGCCCGGGCCTGCGGCAGGAACCACAGGAACAGGCCCGCCACGACGAGCGCGGCCCCGATCCCGATCGCCGCGATCCCGCCGAGGCCCAGGCTCACCAGCACGGTCAGCGGGGAGAGCGGGACCAGCAGCAGCTCGGCCCCGCCCAGGACGACCAGCAGCCCGCCCCAGAAGGGCCGGGTCCGGCGCCAGGTGCGCAGCCGCCGTCGCTGCCGCGGCAGTGGCAGCGGCAGCCGAGGGGGCTTCAGAAGCACTTCTCGCCGTCCATGGCGACGCTCACCCGCATGCCCTTGAGGCGGAAGTTCCCGCCGGTCGCGGACCAGGCGTGCGATTTCACCCCGACGACCTCGATGTCCCCGGCCTGGAGGCCGAACTTCCCGGGCTTCCCCTTGACCCCGTCCACCCGGTCGGGGGTCGAGGCGTCCCGGCCGATCTGCGCCGTGCCGAAGGTCGCGTCGCCGTCGAGGTCCTCGCCGTCGATGACGAGGTTGCTCGCCGTGACCTCACCCGCCGGACCGCCGGCGGTCAGCTTGAAGACCACCGTGCCCAGAGGGGTGTCCACCTCGGCGGCCTGGCAGATGCCGGTGAGCGTGGCCTCGCCGATGCCGAGCAGCGCGACCGGATGCCCCTTGCCGTCGACGGAGCGGTCCGTCTGCAGGTTACGAGGCCAGGACCTTGCTGCTCAGCTTCGAGGAGGAGACCTGGAAACTCGTCCCCGAGACGGCGAACGACGCGGCGAGCGCGCCCTGCGCCACGACCACGGCCATCGCCCCGACCGCGAGGACCGCGGGCACCGCCACGGCGGCCGACCTCCGCCGGCGGACCCGCCCTTCGCGCTCGCGGGCCGCGTCCGTGACGCCGCCCGTACCTTCGTCCGTGCCCCTGTCCGTGCTCATGGAAGTGCCTCCCGTACGTCGTCCGTGCGCAGGGGAAGTGCAGTGAGACAGGTCTGCCATACTGCGGGCATCCTGTGGCAGTTCGAGGCTGGGGCCGAAATTGAATAATAGTCAACAGCGGGGTGCGAGCGGGCGTTCGCAGGTCCGCAGGGCCGAACTCATCGCGACCGGGCGCAAGTTGTTCGCCGACACCTCGTACGACGCGCTCTCCATGGACGACATCGCCAAACAGGCCGGCGTCGCCAAGGGATTGATCTACTACTACTTCAAGAGCAAGCGCGGCTACTACCTCGCCATCGTCGAGGACTCGGTGGCCGAGCTCGTCGTCCGCGCCGCCGGGGAACCGGACCTGCCCAAGGTCGAGCGGGTGCGCCGCACCATCGACGGCTACCTCCACTACGCCGAGCACCACCAGGCCGCCTACCGCACCATCGTCACCGGGGGAGTGGGATCGGACGCCGAGGTGCTCGCCATCCGCGACGCGGTGCGCGAGGAGCTGGTGGCCACCATCGCCGAGGGCGCGTACGGGCGCCGTGCCGTCCCCCCGCTCGCCCGGCTCGCGCTGGTGGGCTGGCTGTCCGGGGTCGAGGGGACCACGCTGGAGTGGATCGGCGCCCGGGCGGCAGACGCCGAGGCGGGGACGGGTGCGGACGGCGATGCGGAATCCGCCGCGCGACAGCCCGACCGGGACCGGCTCGGCGCCCTCCTCGTACGCCAGCTGCGCGCCACGCTGACCGTGATCGGGGAGTTCGTCCCCGAGTGTCCGCCCCCACCGCTGCCCGAAGACGCGTTCGAGATAACGGGTGATCTTGCCCCAGTGACGGGACGACCCTGATCGGGCATACTCAAGCCGCCCGCAGCCACTGATCTGCCGCTTCCGTGATCCGGGAGGGCAGTATCGGCTGTGAGAAGCACCGAGACCCGGCGGCCCGTCCCACACCTCACGTGCCGCCGCCGTGCCCGATGAGGGAGGAGAGCGCCGCCATGACCGACCGCGCCCCGCAGCCGGTGGACCGTCAGCTGCCCACCGAGGAGTCCCGGGATCTCCTCGCGCTCGTACGAGAGATCGCCCAGCGTGAGATCCGCCCCGTGGCCGCCGACGAGGAGGACGCCGGCACGTTCCCGCGCGCGATCTTCACCCTCCTGTCCGAAGCCGGCCTGCTCGGTCTCCCGTACGCCGGCGAGTACGGCGGCGGCGAGCAGCCGTACGAGGTCTACCTCCAGGTCCTGGAGGAGCTCGCGGCGGCCCGCCTGACCGTCGGGCTGGGCGTCAGCGTGCACTCCCTGTCCTGCCACGGGCTGGCCGGATACGGCACCGAGGAGCAGCAGAAGGCCCACCTGCCCGCCATGCTCGGCGGCGGCCTGCTCGGCGCGTACTGCCTCTCCGAGCCCGCCTCGGGCTCCGACGCCGCCTCGCTGACCACCAAGGCCGTGCGCGACGGCGACGACTGGGTCATCACCGGCACCAAGGCCTGGATCACCCACGGCGGGGTCGCCGACTTCTACACCGTCCTCGCGCGCACCGGCGGCGAGGGCCCCAAGGGCATCACCGCCTTCCTGGTGCCCGGCGACGCGGAGGGCCTGACGGCCGCCGTCCCCGAGAAGAAGATGGGCATGAAGGGCTCGCCCACCGCCCAGCTGCACTTCGACGGGGTCCGCGTCCCGGACACCCGCCGCATCGGGGAGGAGGGCCAGGGCTTCACCATCGCGCTGGCCGCCCTGGACGCGGGCCGCCTGGGCATCGCCGCCTGCGCCATCGGCGTCGCGCAGGCCGCCCTGGACGAGGCCCTCACGTACGCCTTGGACCGCAAGCAGTTCGGGCACCCCATCGCGGACTTCCAGGGCCTGCGCTTCATGCTCGCCGACATGGCGACCAAGATCGAGGCCGGCCGGGCGCTGTACCTGGCGGCGGCGCGGCTGCGCGACGCGGGCAAGCCGTTCTCCCGCCAGGCGGCGATGGCGAAGCTGTTCTGCACGGACGCCGCGATGGCCGTCACCACGGACGCGGTCCAGGTCCTCGGCGGCTACGGCTACACCGCGGACTTCCCGGTGGAGCGCCTGATGCGCGAGGCGAAGGTCCTCCAGATCGTCGAGGGCACCAACCAGATCCAGCGCATGGTCATCGCCCGCCACCTGGCCGGCCCCGAGTCGCGTTGACGGAGCCCCTGGTCCTGGAGGTGCGCCCGGCCCTGGCCGACGCCGAACTGAACGAGCTGTTCGGCGCGGCCTGGCCGGGCCACCGGACGGCCTCGTTCGGGCCGGTCCTGGAGCGCAGCACCACCTGGATCACCGCCCGCCGCGGCGGACGCCTGGTCGGCTACGTCAACGTCGCGGGCGACGGCGGCGCGCACGCCTTCATCCTGGACACCACCGTCCACCCGGACGAACGCCGCCACGGACTCGGGGTCCGGCTGGTCCGGGCCGCCGCCGACGCGGCCCGCGCGTCCGGGGCGCAGTGGCTGCACGTGGACTACGAGCCGCACCTGGAGCCCTTCTACGCCCGCTGCGGCTTCCGCCCGACCTCGGCCGGACTCCTCCCGCTCCAGGGAGTGCCGGGCGCGGGCCGGACGGGACTTTGACGACACGTCCTAGGGAGCGCCGGGCGCGGGGCGGGCGCTACTTTGCGGACACCCCTGGTACCGGTCGTCCCCGACGGGCAGGGGCTTCGCGTCGTGGTTGACGAAGAGGTCCTGGCGTGCGGCCGGGTGGTCGGCCGGCGGGGCGTTGGACACCGCGTTGTAGCTGATCAGGGCGAGGGTGCGGGCGCGCGAGGAGCGGTTCGGGCCCGAGCTGTGCACCAGGTTGCCGTGGAAGAAGACCACCGTGCCGGCCGGGCCGGTGGCCTCGTGCACGGCCCGGGTGCGGGCGAGCTCCTCGGCCGAGGGGTCCGGGAGGGCGTAGGCGTTCCGGTTCGACGTGATCCAGGCCCAGTCACCCGCCCCGCCACCGCTGCTCCCGTCGTTTCCGGAGGGCGCGGCCGTCGCCGGCCGGTCGGTGTGCGTGCCCGGGATGAGGCGCAGCGGCCCGTTCTCCTCGGTGACCTCGTCGAGGAAGACTGCGGCGGTGAGCGCCGCCGGGCGCCGCATCCCGTCGGCGGCCCGCCAGAAGTCGAAGTCCCGGTGCCACTGCCAGCGGTCGCCGTGCCGGGCCGCCTTCGGATTGACCTTCCACTGGTACACGTACATGTCCTCGCCGAGGAGCAGCCGGGCCAGCGCGGTCAGTGGTGACGCTTCGGCCAGCGCCTGCCAGGGACCGCCTCTGCGGTGGAGTCCGTAGACGGCGCGCACGGTCGTTCCGTCCTCCTCGAAGAACCGCTGCGGTCCCTCCTCGGCTAGTACGGAGGGCAGTTCCCCGGTCAGGGGAGCCCATATCCCGTGCGGAGTCATCGGGGGTACGACGACAAAGCCGTCGCGCAGGTATTCGGCCAGGAGCAACTTCGGGTCCGTCATGCGCCCAGGGTGCGGCCGGGCCCGCGCCCGGGCGAGGCGGCACAGGGAGTGCACCGGGTCATTTCCGGCCGCGCCCGGCGGGCCGCTCCCTGCGGCAGGCACCCCCTCCGAGCCGCTGCCTACCGGTCGCCTCCGCAGAGGGGTCCCGACGGCCAGATCGGGGAGGTGGCGACCCCGGACCACTCCGGATCGCGGCGGCCCGGAAGGGTGCGCCCGTCGGCGGCCCAACGGGCCAGCAGCGCATGGTAGATCGGCGGGTCCGGCTGACGCTGCGGAACCGATTCTTCGTGGCGCGGAACCGATTCTTCGTAGCCGGGCGGCACCGAACGCCGCCGACGTCCCGTTCTTGTCCCAGGGGTCTCGAGCGTGGTCATACCGGGCCAACGCGTCACCCGATGGACGGGTAACCGCCCCCGCCCTCCGGGTATCCGTTCGAGATGTCCCCGCCGCCGTTCTCCGGGGCGCTCCGGAGCACCCCGGAGCGCCGCGTTCCCGCGTGGCCAGACGTGCCGGACTGTCAGGGAGTGCCAGAACTCTGGCCCCGGAGCCGATATCTGACGTACCGTCATATCCGCCGGAGCCCGCCGCCCCAGGAGGTTTGCCATGCCCGCGGACCGACCCGTACCCCTCGACGAATACCCCGTCCACCAGGCCCCGCTGTCGATGAAGCACCTCGTCACCGGCGACCGGAACGCCTACGACCGCTGCATCTTCCACGTCTTCGACCACGCCGGGCGCGCCGTCCTGATCCTCGGCCTCGGCGTCTACCCCAACGCCGGGGTCATCGACGCCTACGCCACCCTGCGCACCGGCGACGAACTCCTCGCCGTCCGCGCCTCCGACGCCCTCACCGACGACCGCATGAACCTCTGCGTCGGCCCGCTGCGGATCACCGTCGACGAACCCCTGAAGCGGATCACCCTCCGGTGCGATCCCGACCCCGCCGACCCCGACGGGCTCTCGTACGACATCACCTGGACCGCCGAGTTCCCCGCCGTCTGGGAGCCCCACCACGTGCAGCGGCGCGGCGACCGGCTCATGCTCGAAGGCCGCCGCTTCGTCCAGGCCGGCCAGGTCACCGGCACCATCCGCGCCAAGGGCGAGGAACACGCCCTCACCCCCGGTGAGTGGACCGGCACCCGCGACCGCAGCTGGGGCGTGCGGCCCATCCCCGGCGAGGAGGGCGGCCGCGCCGCCGAGGAGCACCGGCCCGAGGGCTTCCACTGGCTCTGGATCCCCGTCCGCTTCGAGGACCGCTTCCTCATGGTCATCGCCCAGGAGGAAGCCGACGGCCACCGCACCCTCAGCGAGGCCCTCCAGGTCTTCCCCGAGGACAGCGGCCGGGGCGACGTACAACTCGGCTGGCCCCAGACGGAGATCCGCTACCGCCCCGGCACCCGCCACCCCGAGAGCGCCGTCGTCCACCTCTGCGACCCGGCCCGCAAACCCCTCGAACTCGGCGTCGAGATCCTGAACTCCTCCCCGCTCGCCGTCGGCGCCGGCTACCCGCCCGCCGGCGACTGGCAGCACGGAACCTGGCAGGGCCGCGGCTGGACCGACCGCCGCGTCTACGACCTCTCCGACCCCGCCGCCCACCCCATGGCCGCCTTCGGCGTCACCGACCACTCCGCACGCTTCACCCTCGACGGCCGCACCGGCTTCGGCATCTTCGAACACGGCAGCTTCGGCCGCCACGACCCGAGCGGCTTCGCCGACTACGGCTCCGTCGCCCCTTAGGGGGTGTCAGTGAAGTCCCGCCTGCCCCGCGGCGCCGGCACGCGCTCTCGGCGCCCCGTACCCGAGCCAGCAGAAGGAAGGGGAAGTCATGGCAGCACCGGCACCACGCCCGCGCACCTCCACCCGCGAACCCGAGGAACTCGGCCGCCGCCTCGCCGCCTGGCTCCACACCGAGCTCCCCGGCGCCGAGGTCACGGGGATCCGCGTCCCCGCGTCCAACGGCATGTCCAGCGAGACCCTGCTCTTCGACATAGAGCACCCCGACACCCCGGTCCGCGCCTGCGCCCTGCGCCTCGCCGCCGACCCGGCCGCCTACACGGTGTTCCCCACGTACGACATGCCCCGCCAGCACCGCGTGATGAGCCTGGTCGGCGCCCACACCGACCTGCCCGTCCCGCGCGTGCTGTGGCTGGAGCAGGACCCCGGGCCGCTCGGCGCGCCGTTCTTCGTCATGGCCCGCGCCGAGGGCCGGGTCCCGCCCGACGTCATGCCCTACACGTACGAGGGGAACTGGCTGCACTCCGCGAGCGACTCCGAACGCGCCGCACTCCAGGAGGCGAGCATCTCGCTGCTGGCCCGGCTGCACGACCAGTTCCCCGCCAAGGAGGCCGAGTTCCTCCTCCCCGAGGGCGCCGGCAGCCCGCTGCGCCGCCACGTGGACGCCCAACGCGCCTACTACGCCTGGGTGGTCGACGGACTCGCGCCGTCCCCGCTGCTGGAGCGGGCCTTCGCACGCCTGGAGGAGCTGTGGCCCGCGGACGAGGGCCCGGCCGTCCTCAACTGGGGCGACGCACGCATCGGCAACGTCGTCTACGAGGCCGGCGGGTTCGAGCCCGTGGCCGTCCTGGACTGGGAGATGGCCGCGTACGCCCCGCGCGAGGTCGACCTCGGCTGGACCGTGTACCTCCACCGCTTCTTCCAGGACCTGACCGTCGGCTTCGGCCAGAGCGGCCTGCCGGACTTCCTGCGCCGCGACGACCTGGAGCGCCGGTACGCCGAACTCACCGGGCGCGCCCCGCGCGACATGGAGTTCCACACCCTGTACGCGGCCCTGCGGCACGGGATCGTGATGCTGCGCATCGCCTACCGGCAGGCGCACTTCGGCGAGGTCGAGATCCCCGCGGATCCGGACGGCCTGATCCTGCACCACGCCAGCCTCCGGGCGATGGTGCAGGGGACGTACTGGTAGATCCGGCGGGCGCGGCCGGGAAGGCCGTCAGGCGGCCTGCGCGTGCTGCCGCATCTGCGGCAGCAGCGCCGGCTCCGGCATCTGCACGGGACGCGAACCGGGGCCGCCGACGTGCGAGAAGGGCTGCGTCCGCCAGTCCAGACCCTGCGGCAGGTCCAGCAGTACGACCTCCAGCTCCGGGGGCTCGACCTGGCCCATGCCCACCGTCGGCAGCGCGTCCGAGGCCGGGCGGCCCGTACCCGCGCACACCGTGAGCCCGAACGGGTTCCACGGGGTCAGGCACAGAGCGTGCTCCGGCAGGTACTCCTCGTCCGCGACGAGGGCGATCGACTGGCCGCAGTCGGGGCAGATCGCGTGGTGGATCTCGAAGCCGTCGAACCCGTCGGCGTCTTCGAGGTACTCACCGTCCTCGGCGTCGACGAAATCCAGGGCTCCGGTTCGGTGCGACCGGCGCGCTTGGTGTTCAGCATGGATGTACTCCCCCTTGGGTGGGCCGGGCGGGCAGTTTCCACGGCCTCGGCCACAGCAAGCACTTCCCGCCGCGCGGCACGAGTAACCACAACATCCCGCCGTACGCCTGCATACCCTTGTGGCCTTGGTCACATGCCCGCCGCAGGTGCCACTTGTGGGCGGACAGCACTGTGCCTGGAGCGCCCTTGGGCCTTAGGTTGAGCGGCTATGAGCGCAATGGAGGAGCTGGACCGCCAGATCGTGGATCTGCTCGTACGGGACGGGCGGATGAGCTACACGGATCTGGGCAAGGCCACGGGACTGTCCACATCGGCCGTCCACCAGCGAGTACGCCGTCTGGAACAGCGCGGAGTGATCCGCGGGTACGCGGCCGTCGTCGACCCCGAAGCCGTCGGCCTGCCCCTGACGGCCTTCATCTCGGTGAAGCCCTTCGACCCGAGCGCGCCGGACGACATCGCCGACCGGCTGGCCGGAGTACCGGAGATCGAGGCCTGCCACAGCGTCGCCGGCGACGAGAACTACATCCTGAAGGTCCGGGTCGCGACCCCGCTGGAGCTCGAGGACCTGCTGAGCCGCCTGCGCGCCCTGGCCCACGTCTCGACCCGCACCACGGTGGTCCTCTCCACCCCGTACGAGGCCCGCCCGCCCCGGGTGTGACGCCTTTTCCGCCGGGTATCCGGGGGCGCGGTCGAGGCCGGGCCGCGGACCCGCGAAACTGACTGCATGACCGACCGCACCGCCAGTTCCGCCGACGCCGCCGGAGCCCCCGCATCCGAACGGACCGTACTCCTGCGCGGGGGCGAGGTACACAGCCCCGCCGACCCCTTCGCCACCGCGATGGTCGTCGAGCGCGGACACATCGCCTGGGTGGGCTCCGAAGGCGCCGCCGACGCCTTCGCGCAGGGCGTCGACGAGGTCGTCGACCTCGGCGGGGCGCTCGTCACCCCCGCCTTCACCGACGCGCACGTCCACACCACCTCCGCCGGCCTCGCCCTCACCGGCCTGGACCTCACCGCCGCCGCCTCCCTCGCCGACGCCCTGCGCCTCGTCCGCGCGTACGCCGGGCGCCGCCCCGCCGACCGGGTGCTCCTCGGCCACGGCTGGGACGCCTCCCGCTGGCCCGAGCGCCGCGCGCCCCGCCGCGAGGAGCTCGACGAGGCCGCCGGCGGCCGACCGCTCTACCTCAGCCGCATCGACGTCCACTCCGCCGTGGTCACCACCGCCCTGCTCGACCTCGTACCGGCCGTCTCCGTCCGCGGTGACGAGCCGTTGACCCGCGAGGACCACCACGCCGTCCGAAGGGCCGCGCTCGCCGCCGTCACCCCCGCCCAGCGCGCCGAGGCCCAGCGGGCCGCCCTCGACCGGGCGGCCTCCCTCGGCATCGGCTCCGTCCACGAGTGCGGCGGCCCCGACATCTCCTCCGCCGAGGACTTCGCGGACCTCCTGAACCTCGCCCGCGAGCGCCCCGGACCCCGCGTCTTCGGCTACTGGGCGGACCGGGACCTCGAACAGGCCAAGGCGCTCGGCGCCATCGGCGCCGCCGGCGACCTCTTCGTGGACGGCGCCCTCGGCTCCCACACCGCCTGCCTGCACGCCCCGTACGCCGACGCGGGCCACACCGGCACCGGCTACCTCGACGCCGCCGAGGTGGCCGAGCACGTCGCCGCCTGCACCGAGGCGGGCCTGCAGGCCGGCTTCCACGCCATCGGCGACGCCGCCCTCACCGCAGTCGTGGAGGGCATGCGCGCCGCCGCCGAGAAGGTCGGCCTCGCCCGCGTCCGCGCCGCCCGGCACCGCGTCGAGCACGCCGAGATGATGACCCCGGCCACCATCGCCGCCTTCGCGGACCTCGGCCTCACCGCCTCCGTGCAGCCCGCCTTCGACGCGGCCTGGGGCGGCGAGGAGGGAATGTACGCCGACCGGCTGGGCGCGGAGCGCGCCCGTACGCTCAACCCCTTCGCCGCCCTGCTCAAGGCCGGCGTACCCCTCGCCTTCGGCTCCGACGCCCCCGTGACCCCCTTCGACCCCTGGGGCACCGTCCGGGCGGCCGCCTTCCACCGCACCCCCGAGCACCGGATCTCCGTACGGGCCGCCTTCACGGCCCACACCCGGGGCGGCTGGCGGGCCCTCGGCCGCGACGGCGCGGGCGTGCTGGTGCCCGGCGCCCCGGCCGACTACGCGCTGTGGGAGACCGCCGAACTGGTGGTCCAGGCCCCCGACGACCGGGTCGCCCGCTGGTCCACGGACCCGCGTTCCGGGACCCCCGGACTGCCCGACCTGACCCCCGGCGGCGATCTGCCGGTGTGCCTCGCCACGGTCGTCGGCGGGCGGGAGGTATTCGTACGGCCACAGGGGTGATCCTGTCGGCCTCGGTTCGGTGCGGGCGCTCGGACCCGGATAGGTTCGGCCGGGTCCACCACCGGACGTCCGTACCGGGCGGCGCCGTCTGCTCAGCGCGCCCGCGCCTCGGGGGCGAGGGAAGGTTTCGCCGGGACGGGGGTCCCCCCTGCTCCGCAGGAGCTCGGGGGAAGGTGGCCAGGCCGGGGCCCGCGGTCCAGTAGACAACGGTCACGGCGACCCGCCGCCAGCGGGAGTCCGACCGGCCCGAAGGACCGCGGGCCCCGGCCACTGTTCTAAAGTCATCCTCTGAGACAGGACGTACAAGAACACGAAGGCGGACCCAGTGAGCGACGGCGGACAGCGAGGGCACGGACCGCTCGGCACGGCCTTGGTGATCATTCCGACCTTCAACGAGGCCGAGAACATCGGACCGATCGTCGGCCGCGTGCGCGCGGCGGTGCCCGAGGCGCACATCCTGGTCGCGGACGACAACAGCCCCGACGGCACCGGCAAGCTCGCCGACGAGCTGGCGGCCGCCGACGACCACGTGCACGTTCTGCACCGCAAGGGCAAGGAGGGGCTCGGCGCCGCCTACCTGGCGGGCTTCGCCTGGGGCCTGGAGCGCGACTACGGCGTCCTCGTCGAGATGGACGCCGACGGCTCCCACCAGCCGGAGGAGCTGCCCCGGCTGCTCACCGCGCTGGCCGGGGCCGACCTGGTCCTGGGCTCGCGCTGGGTGCCGGGCGGCCGGGTGGTCAACTGGCCCAAGAGCCGCGAGTTCCTCTCCCGCGGCGGCTCGGTGTACTCCCGGCTGATGCTGGACGTCCCGATCCGCGACGTGACGGGCGGCTACCGGGCCTTCCGGCGCGAGACCCTGGAGGGGCTGGGCCTGGACCAGGTGGCCTCCGCCGGCTACTGCTTCCAGGTCGACCTGGCCCGCCGGGCCGTGCGCCAGGGATTCCGCGTCGTCGAGGTGCCCATCACCTTCGTCGAGCGTGAGTTCGGCGACAGCAAGATGAGCAAGGACATCGTGGTGGAGGCCCTGTGGCGGGTCACCCAGTGGGGGCTCAAGACCCACGCGGCGAAGCTGACCGGCCAGGACAAGCCCAAGGGCGCGGACGCCGGCCCGGCCAAGACCCCGGACACCCCCTAAGGGATGTCCGGTACCTCCGGCTGAGGCCGCTTTTACGCCGCCCCAGGCACACTGGATGGCATGACGACCGGCGTTCCCCTTTCGACGGCCCCCCGGCGGCGCTCGCGCGGCCGCACCTTCCTTCCGCTGGCGGTCGCCGCCTGGCTGATCCTGGAGATCTGGCTGCTGAGCCTGGTCGCCGGCGCGGCCGGCGGACTGACCGTCGCCGCGCTGCTCCTGGGCGGGATCGTGCTCGGTGCCGTGGTCATCAAGCGGGCCGGGCGGCGGGCCTTCAAGAACCTCGCGGACACCTTCCAGCAGGGGCAGCAGCCCGCGCCCCAGGCGGCGAAACAGCAGCGGGGCAGCGGCAACGGCCTCACGATGCTGGCCGGCCTGCTCCTGATGCTGCCGGGCCTGCTGTCCGATGTGGCCGGCCTGCTCCTCCTGCTCCCGCCCGTCCGGGCATGGACGGGCCGCCGCGTGGCCGGCTCCCTGGAGCGCCAGATGGCGGCCGCCCCGGCGGGCAGCTTCGGCGATGCCTTCCAGCAGGCCCGCATCCACCAACCCGACGGCAAGGTCGTCCAGGGCGAGGTCATCCGCGAGGACGGGCAGCAGCAGCCGCAGCAGCCGGGACCCGAAGCCGGGTACCGGCCGCCGTTGGCCCCCTGAGCCACGTACGGAACAAGCCGAGGGCCCCCGCCACAGTTCGTGGCGGGGGCCCTCGGCTTGTTCTACTGGACGTCCGGCTGTCAGGCGGACTTGCGGCTGTCCCGCGGATGCACGGCAATGTTCATGGCGCCGGAACGCAGGACCGCCAGCCTCTCGGCCAGCACTTCCTCCAGTTCCTCGCGGGTGCGCCGCTCCATGAGCATGTCCCAGTGCGTTCGCGCAGGCTTGCCCTTCTTCTCTTCGGGCCCGTCCCCGTCAACCAGGAGTGCCATGGCGCCGCACGCCTTGCACTCCCACTCCGGCGGAATCTCTGCCTCAACCGAGAACGGCATCTCAAATCGATGTCCGTTCTGGCATGCGTACTCCACCGCCTGGCGCGGGGCCAGATCGATGCCGCGGTCCGTCTCGTAGCTGGTAACCACGAGCCGCGTACCGCGGAGAGCTCGCTCACTCATGAATCGTGCCTCCCGGGCTTGTCGCCCACAGGACAGGTGTCGCTGTCGTCGTCATCCGGTCAACGTCCGGTCGGCGGTATAGATTCCCGCTCCGGGTGATGCGTCGCCCGTCGTGCCGCCCCTTGTTGTACCCACCAGTGCCCGTTTTGTCACATCTGGCAGCAGATGTCACCCAACGTCTTCAGTTCTTTAGCGCGCAGTAACGGTCCGGCTGGCAGGTCAAAGGCGTACACTACCGGCCCTTCGCTTCAACGTCGAAATCCGTTCGGAATTCGTATGAAGATCCGGGTCGCGTCCGCCTCCGAACCTCCTGCCGGCCCGTCCGGCGGATCCGCTCAGATCCGCTCGGGAACAGGATTCCCCGCCGCCTCCACCGCGCGCCGCACCGGCACTCGCGCCAGCAGCACGAAACCCAGTGCGAAGAAGGCCACCAACGAGATGATCGCGTCCCGGTAGCTGCCCGTGACCTGGTACGTGATCCCGAACACCAGGGGTCCGACCCAGCTCACGCCGCGGTCGCTCATCTCGTAGGCCGAGAAGTACTCCGCCTCCTTGCCGGCCGGCACCAGGTGCGAGAACAGCGAGCGCGACAGCGCCTGGCTGCCGCCCAGCACCAGTCCGATCATCGATGCCAGGGCGAAGAACCACACCGGCGCGCCCGCCGGCAGGAAGTAGCCGGCGGCCAGGGTCACGGTCCAGGCCACCAGCGACCCGAGGATGGTCCTCTTCGCGCCGTACGACACGGCGAGCCGGCCCATCGCCATCGCGCCCGCCACCGCGAGGATCTGGACGAGCAGCACCGCCGTGATCAGCGTCGAGTCCTCCAGCCCCAGCTCCTGCTTGCCGTACACGGAGGCCTGCGAGATCACGGTCTGGATCCCGTCGTTGTAGACCAGGTACGCCAGCAGGAACGACAGCGTCAGCGGGTGGCGCCGCATGTCCTTCAGCGTGGCGACGAGCTGCTTCCACCCCGACCCCGCGGCCGCGTGGGCGGCGCCCGACCGGACCACGGCCCGGTCCCGCAGCCGGCGCAGCGGGATGATCGCGAACGCCCCCCACCACAGGCCCGCCGAGGCCAGGCAGATCCGAACCGCCGCGTCCTTGGAGATCCCGAACGACTCGTGCGACTGGAACAGGACCAGGTTCAGGATCAGGACGAACGCACCCGCCGTGTAGCCGAAGGCCCAGCCGCGCGAGGAGACGGTGTCCCGCTCGTGCGGCTCCGCGATCTGCGGCAGGTAGGAGTTGTAGAGCACCATCGACACCGACATCGCGGCGTTCGCCACGATCAGCAGGACGCCGCCGAGCAGGTAGCGGTCGCCGCCCAGCAGGAACATCGCGGTGGTCGCCGCCGCGCCGGTGTACGCCGCCGCCGCGAGCAGCGGCTTCTTGCGGCCCGTACGGTCCGCGGCCGCGCCCACCAGTGGCATCACCAGCACCGCGACGATCACCGACATCGAGACGGCGTACGCGAAGAACGAGCCGGACCGCACCGGAATGCCCAGCGGGTGGACGTAGCCCTGCGCGTCCTGGGCGGCCTCGGCCATCGCCGTCAGGTACGGGCCGATGAACACCGTCAGCACGGTCGAGGAGTAGACCGAGCACGCGAAGTCGTAGAAGTACCAGCCGTGCTGCTGGCGCTTTCGTTCGGCCGCGCTCGGCGCCGGCTCCTCCGGCGCGGTCCCCGCGCCCTGTTCAGTGGTCTCCGCACTCACCGGTGCCCCCTCGTTCCCGTCCGGCAGGTGAAGGGCGGACGCGGCGGTCCCGGCAGCTCAGGCCCAGGCTCCGCGCTGGTCCAGCACCGTGCGCAAGATGTCGATCCGGTCGGTCATGATGCCATCCACACCCAGGTCGAGGAGAGCCTCCATACGTTGCGGTTCGTTCACGGTCCACACGTGGACCTGCAGGCCCCGCTCGTGGGCCGTCTTCACGAACCGGCGGTCGACCACGCGGATGCCCGCCTGGGTCTCCGGGACCTGAGCCGCCACCGCCCCGACCCGCAGCGCGGCCGGGATCGCGTAGGAGCGCAGTCGCAGGCCGAGCACGCCGCGGACCCCGTACGAAGTCGCCAGCCGCGGACCGGCGATCTTCTGGGCCCTGGCCACCCGGCTCTCCGAGAACGAGCCCACGCACACCCGGTCCCAGACGCCCGCCCGCGCGATCAGGTTGACCAGCGGGTGCAGGGCCGACTCGGCCTTGATGTCGATGTTCCAGCGGGCCTCGGGGAACTCCTCCAGGAGCTCCTCGAACAGCGGCAGCGGCTCGGTGCCGGCCACCCGCGCCTCGCGGACCTTGCTCCACGTCAGCTCCGCGATGCGGCCCTGCCCGTCGGTGACCCGGTCGAGGGTGGAGTCGTGGAAGGCGACGAGCTTCCCGTCGGCGGTGGCGTGCACATCGGTCTCGAAGTACCGGTAACCCGCTTCGGCCGCCCGCCGGAAGGCGGCGGCGGTGTTCTCCAGCCCGTCCGCGGCACCTCCCCGGTGCGCGAAGGGGATCGGAGCCGGGTGGTCCAGATATGGATGGCGAAGGCGTACGTGCGTCACCCGCCGCAGTATGCACCGTGTGCCCCGTGGGGAGTGAGCGGCCGGGCGGCGGCGCGGTGGCCACACGGTGAACGCCGTGGCACCCCCTGGTCCGGGTGGACCCCGGCATGACAGGCTGTGGGGGCGCAGGCAAGCCAATACCGGCCGCACAGCGGGTCGGACGGGGCCAATTCTACGAAGGTGGACCGGACAGCATGGCAGAGTGGACTTCGGCGGTGGGTGCCGCACAGCTCGCCCGTCTCATCACCTCCCAGCAGGAGCGCCCCAGCGTCCCCGGCACGCGCAAACCGCCCGCGTACCGGACCCTGGCCGACGGCATCCGGCTGCTCGTCCTCGAAGGCCGCGTACCCGTCGCCGCGCGGTTGCCCGCCGAGCGCGAGCTGGCCGTCTCCCTCTCCCTCTCCCGCACCACCGTCGCCGCCGCGTACGAGGCCCTGCGCGGGGAGGGCTTCCTGGAGTCCCGCCGCGGCGCCGGCAGCTGGACCTCCGTACCGGCCGGGAACCCGCTGCCCGCCCGGGGCCTGGAACCGCTGCCGCCCGAGTCCCTCGGTTCGATGATCGACCTTGGCTGCGCCGCGCTCCCGGCCCCCGAGCCGTGGCTCACCAAGGCCGTACAGGGCGCCCTGGAGGAGCTCCCGCCGTACGCGCACACCCACGGGGACTACCCCGCCGGGCTCCCCGCGCTGCGGCGGATGCTCGCCGACCGCTACACCGAGCGCGGCATCCCCACCATGCCCGAGCAGATCATGGTCACCACCGGGGCGATGGGCGCCATCGACGCCATCTGCAGCCTCTTCGCCGGGCGCGGGGAGCGGATCGCCGTCGAATCCCCCTCCTATGCCAACATCCTCCAGCTCATGCGCGCCGCCGGGGTGCGGCTCGTACCCGTCGCGATGGCCGACGGGCTGGCCGGCTGGGACATGACCGTGTGGCGGCAGGTGCTGCGCGACGCCGCGCCGCGCCTCGCGTACGTCGTCGCCGACTTCCACAACCCGACCGGGGCGCTCGCCTCGGACGACCAGCGCCGCGCCATGGTGGAGGCGGCCCGCTCGGCGGGCACCGTGCTCGTCGTCGACGAGACCATGGCCGAGCTCCAGCTGGACCCTGAGCTGGAGATGCCGCGGCCGGTCTGTTCCTTCGACCCGGCCGGGTCCTCCGTGATCACCGTCGGCTCCGCCAGCAAGGCCTTCTGGGCCGGCATGCGGATCGGCTGGGTCCGCGCGGCGCCCGACGTCATCCGGAGCCTGGTCGCGGCCCGCGCGTACGCCGACCTCGGCACGCCGGTGCTGGAGCAGCTCGCGGTGAACTGGCTGATGCGGACCGGAGGCTGGGCGGAGGCCGTGCAGATCCGCCGCGACCAGGCCCGGGAGAACCGGGACGCGCTGGTCGCCGCGGTGCGCCGGGAGCTGCCGGACTGGGAGTTCGAGGTGCCGCGGGGCGGTCTGACCCTGTGGGCCCGCGCGGGCGGGCTGTCCGGCTCCCGGCTGGCCGAAGTGGGGGAGCGCGTCGGCGTACGGGTCCCCTCGGGGCCGCGGTTCGGCGTCGACGGGGCCTTCGAGGGCTACGTCCGGCTGCCGTTCACCGTGGGCGGGCCGGTGGCCGAGGAGGCCGCGGTCCGCCTCGCGGCCGCCGCCCGCCTGGTCGGCACGGGCGCGGCGGGCAGCGCCGCGGAACCCCCGCGCACGTTCGTGGCGTAGGCCTCAGGGGCCCACCGGCCAGGGGCCGCGGGCCGGCGGGGTCTCGGCCGGCGCCTCCTCGGCGTCGTCGAACTGCTCGAACTCCGCGAGCTCCTCGGCGTCGATCGACGGAGCCTGCGCCCGGGCCGGCGGCTGGACGATGTGCAGCGTCTTGGCCGGCGCCGTCCGCCCCGGCCCGCCCGGGCCCGGCAACTGCCGCCCCGGCAGCAGCTCCAGCACCGCCTGGCGGTGTCCCGAGGGTGTGGCGTCGTCGTACGGGTCCGGCGTGGCGGGCACCTGCAGCCGGTGCACGGGACCCGTGCCGAGCCGCGCGTACCCGCGCCCCGGCGGCACCTGCGCCGTCGGCGTGGTGTGCGGGGGCAGCCCCAGTACGTCGGTGATCTGCTGGATCGCGGCCGGGCCGAGCACGATCCGGGCCCGGGTGTGCTGCCAGACGGCGTCGTTCAGCAGCTCCAGGTGGTCGAACAGCTCGGCCACCACGACCGTGACGTGCGCGGCCCGCCCGTGCCGCAGCGGTACCTGGAGCCGGGAGAGGGGGTCCGGGCTCCCCTCGGCCGTCGCGAGGTGCGCGAGCACGCTGGGCCGGTCCAGCAGGATCCACAGCGGCCGCCGGGTGTCCTCGGGCGCCGGCCTGCCCGCCTCGCGGGCCCGGTGCGCGGCGGTCAGCCGCCGCTCGGTCTCGAGGGCGGCCCATTCCAGCGTGGCCAGAGCCCCGGCCGGACCGCACTCGACGGCCAGCACGCCCGTACGCCCGGTCAGGCAGGAGAACTCCCCGCTGCCGCCGCCCTCCACGATCAGTACGTCGCCCCCGTGGTGCAGCGCCTGCAGGGCGATCGAGCGCAGCAGGGAGGAGGTGCCGCTGCCGGGCCGGCCGACGGCCAGCAGGTGCGGCTCGGTGGAGCGGGGTCCGGTGCGCCAGATGACCGGCGGCACGTCGCGCGTCTCGTCGCCCTCCAGGACCGGCAGGGTGCGCTGCACGGTGCCGGCGTCGGTGAAGCCGAGCACGGTCTCGCCGGGAGAGGTGACGAACGGCTGCGCGGCGATGCCGGTCGACAGCGGTGCGAGCACCGTCAGGTCGAGCTGGTTGCCCTCCTCGTCCCAGTCGAACAGGTACTCCCTGCCCCGCCCGGACTTGGCGTGGAGCAGGGTCTCGATCCGGGCCCGCGAGGCGGCCTCGCCGTCGGTGAAGTAGGCGGGATAGCGGATCCGGAGCCGGGTGACGCGGCCCGCCCCGTCGAAGGCGTAGCCGCTGAAGGCCTTGTCCCACTCCCCGCCGTGGGCGAAGAGCGGGTTGGGGTCCTCGGGGATGGAGAAGTACGGCACGAGCGCCTCGTAGAGGGCGCCGAGCCGCTCGGTCTCGGCCTCGCTGGGCCCGGTCTTCACCGGGGTCCGGCCGCGTCCCCGCCAGGCCGCCGCCGCCATCAGGGTGATCAGCGCGAGCAGCGGGCCGTACGGGACGAGGGCGACCACGAGGACGCAGGCTGCGCCCAGGAAGAGCGCGGGACCACGCTTGTCCTTGGGGGTTTCGGCCCATTTGTGCCGCCCGGCCGCGGCCAGGATGCGCAGGCCGCGCCCGATGACGAGGAGCGGATGGAGGACGTCCGTGGCGCTGTCGGCGGCCGTGCGAGCAAGGTCGCGGCCCCGTGCCAGCGACGTGGTGCCGTTGCCGAGGATGCGGGGGAGTGGGCGCCGGGCCACGGGCGTCTCCTGGAGTTGTGTTGTGCGGACGGGTTCGCGGGGCGGTGCTAGGGAGTGTCGTCGAAGTGGCGTCGGTCGCCCGAGCGTGCGTGCCAGGCCCCGCCGGCCAGACGGGACTTGGACGACACGACCTAGAGCTTGATCCCGCCGAGGAGGCTCGCGAGGCTCGCCGTGCTCGCCGTGATGCTGGGGGCGATGGCGGAGCCGGCGAGGAAGAAACCGAACAGCGCGCAGACGAACGCGTGTGACAGCTTCATCCCGTCCTTCTTGAAGAAGAGGAAGGCGATGATGCCGAGCAGGACGACGCCTGAGATGGACAGGATCATGAGAGGTTCTCCTGGTGGGTGGGGACGGTCACCATCAGCTGTTCCAGGCTCACAGGAAGTATCAATGCGATAAAAGGTGCATACGGGTGAATCCCGGATTTTTTCACTTGCCCGGCGCAGTCCGGCTGGCGCGTCCGCCGCGAGCCGGGGCCGACCGTGATCCTTGCCTCGGCCTGGCCCCCGTATGTGCAGGTCCGGGCGCTACTCTGGCGATTCACCCGTACGGTCGCAGTTCCCGTACACCCCCCTGCCCGCCCGGCCCGGGGGATCTCACGTCAACAGCGAGTGGAAGGCGGTACGACAGATGAGCGAGCACGAGCCCACCCAGGGCGGCTCCCAGGGCGCTCCCGACGAGGACGTCATCGAGCTGGCCACCAAGATCTTCGACCTCGCCCGGCAGGGCGAGACCGAGACGCTCACCGCGTACCTGGACGCCGGAGTCCCGGCCAACCTGACGAACGACCGCGGCGACACCCTCGTCATGCTGGCCGCCTACCACGGCCACGCCGCCACCGTCACGGCCCTGCTCGCCCGCGGCGCCGAGGCCGACCGTGCCAACGACCGCGGCCAGACCCCGCTCGCCGGCGCCGTCTTCAAGGGCGAGCAGACCGTCATCCGCGCGCTGCTGGCCGGCGGCGCGGATCCGACCGCCGGAACCCCCTCCGCCGTGGACACCGCCCGCATGTTCGCCAAGGCCGACCTGCTGGAACTCTTCGGAGCCGAGTAGTCCGTTTTTGCCCGTGACCTGGCAGGGTCCGATCGGTCCGCCACCTCACGGAATGGTTACGGCGGCCGTAAATGTGGTCGCGGTGCACAAACCGGCTGGGTCATCATGGCGACGGATTCGATTCGCGGACACGGCGGACGGGCAGGAGCGGGCAGGACACGTCGGGTGTCCGGACCCACCCCCTGCACAAACCCGGCCGACGTGGTCGCGGAGCACCGACGAGAGTGAGAAGGCAATGGTCTACATCGAGCGGAACATGACGGCGGACGTCCTCACATGCTGTTACGCGGCCCTGTGAATCCCGATTCCCGGTTGCGTCCCCAGCTTGATTTGAGGCCATTCCCATGTTCGAACCAGTCATAGCGCCAAGCGGCACCCTGCTCGGGCTCCTCCAGCGGGGTCGCGGCGACGGCACGCTGCACGCCCTCGCGGCGCCCCGGGCGGAGGCCCTCACGGCCCTCAACCAGTGCGTGGTCAGCGACCCGCGCCAGGACTGGCAGGTCGAGAACCGCTCGCTGTACTACGCGCGCCTGTACTTGGATCTCGACGGCCCCCTCGGCACGATCGAGAGCCACCTCTTCAGCGCCGACGACCTCGTCGACGACACGGACCACCGGACCGGCCTCGCTCTGTCCGTCCTCGGCCACCTGGCCTCGTACGGCCGCGACGACGCGCTCATGCTGCTGCGCCGCTACGCCGCCTCGGGGGCCAACTGGGCCTGGGCCCTCGACGAGCTCGCCCTGCGCGACGACGACGAGGGGCTGCGCGGCCTCGCGGCGCCCGTGCTCGCCGGATTCCCGGCCGACGCCGAGGGCGAGGCGCGGCTGGCCGCCGCCGTCCGCGACGCCTACGAGCCCCGGCCCTGGTGTCTGTGGGAAGAGTCACCCGAGCACGGAGACCGCCTGCGCGCGGCCCGCCAGCAGGGCTCCTTCGACCGCTGGCAGCGTCAGCTCACCCCGAACGGGCCCCGCCCCGGCTGGGGGGTCCAGGCCGTCTTCGACTGGGCCGCCGACGGCCTGCGCCGCGGTACCCCGCTGCACGTGCCCGCCGCCCGCTGCCTCGCCGCCGTCGCGGCGCCCGAGGACCGCTCCGCGATCCTCGCGGCCGCCGCCGGAGCGGGCGGCGAGGCCGCCCGGGCCACCGCCCTGCACCACCTGGTCCTCGCCGAGCCGGAGAACCCGGCCGTGCTGGACCTCATCGAAGCCGCCGGGGACGAGCCCGCCGTGGCCGCCTACGAGCGCATGTGCGGCCCCGCGGCCGTCGACCGGGCCCGGCAGTGGGTCCACCGCCCCGACGCCCTGGGCGCGGCCGCCGCCGCCCTCCTGGCCGCCCGGGGCGGAGCCGAGGACACCGGACTCGTACTGGGCGCCCTGCGCTCGACGGTCCGCGGCTCCGGGCCGGACGCCCAGCGGCTGTTCGCCCTGGTCGACGGGGCCGGCCGGCTGTCCATCGGCTGCGCGGCACCGGTGCTGCGCCACATCTACCGCGAGACGGCCTCCTCCCACCTGCGCGGGCGCGCGGCGCGCGCCCTGGCCAGCACGGACCCCTCCTTCGCGGCCGGCTTCGCCGTGGAATGCCTCTGGGACTGCGAGGAGACCACCCGCGAGGTGGCGGCCCACCACGCGGAGACGGCGGACGCCCGAGTCGCCCCCCGCCTGCGCCGCCTGGCGACCGACCCCGCCGAGGAAGAGGACGTCCAGTCGGCGGTACGCAGCCGGATCACCCCGGAATCGGCCGTGTAGCCGACCGTCGGACACACACCCGGCCCGGCCCCCTGACGAGAGGGGGCCGGGCCGGGGTCTGTCCGGCCGTGTCGCGGCTCCCCGGCCCGGGCCGGGCACCGGGGTCCCTCCCCCTGCGCCGACGACCCGGTCGGCCCCTCACCCGGTGCTTGGCCGCAGCCCCCGCGAACGTTTCACCGGGCCCTCACGAACCTCACCGGCACCCCCGGCCGGGCCTGGGCCGCCGCGTCGAGGGCCGGGCCCGCGGGGACCACGCCCACCACCGGATAGCCGCCCGTCACCGGGTGGTCGGCCAGGAAGACCACCGGGAGGCCGTCCGGGGGGACCTGGACCGCGCCGAGGACCATGCCCTCGCTCGGGAGTTCACCGCCGCGGGCGCGGATCAGCCGGGTCCCGGCCTCGGTGCGCAGGCCGATGCGGTTCGACGCCGGCGAGACCCGGAACTCCGCACGCCACAGGGCCGCGATCGAAGCCGGTTCGAACCAGTCCGCCCGCGGCCCCGTGCGCAGCGGCAGCACCAGCTCGCCCGGTGTCCCCGGCAGAGCCGGCACATCGACCCCGCGGACCGGATCCGGACCGGCCGGGCCCACCGGCAGCACCGTCCCGGCCGACAGGACGGGCGGTCCCAGCCCCGACAGCAGGTCCGTCGAGCGGCTGCCCAGGACCGGCGGTACGCAGAACCCTCCCCGCACCGCGACGTAGCCGCGCACACCCGACTCCGCCCGGCCCACCTCCAGCTCCGCCCCGGCCCGAAGCCGTACCGGCGCTCCCCAGGCCACCGCGCGACCCGACACCCGTACGGCACACGGCGCGCCCGTGACCGCCACGGTCACCGGGGCCAGCGCGCGCAGGGCGACCCCGTCCAGGGTGGTCTCCAGGGCGGCCGCGTCCGCCGGGTTGCCCAGCAGGCGGTTGGCCAGCGCGTGCGCCCCCGTGTCCAGCGCGCCCGACCTCGGCACCCCCAGGTGCGCGTACCCGGGCCGCCCCAGGTCCTGGACGGTCGTCAGCGCCCCCGCCCGGAGCACCCGCAGCGCCGCGCCGCTCACCCCGCCACCTCCTCGAACCGCACCCGTACCCCCGGCGCGAACAGCGCCGCAGGCTCCCGCTCCGGATCCCACAGCACCGCGTCCGTCGTCCCCACCAGCTGCCAGCCGCCGGGGGAGGAGCGCGGGTACACCCCCGCGTACTCGCCGGCGAGGGCCAGCGAGCCCGCCGGGACGGCCGTACGGGGCGTGGCCCGCCGGGGCAGGTGGAAGCGCTCCGGCAGCCCGGTCAGGTAGCCGAATCCCGGCGCGAACCCGCAGAAGGCCACCCGGAACACGGTTTCCCCCACGATCTCGGCCACCTCCCGCTCCGCGACCCCCCACAGCCGGGCCACCTCCGCCAGGTCCGGCCCGTCGTACCGCACCGGGACGGTGACCAGCGGCCCCTCGGTCTCCGGGAGCGGCGGCACCTCCCAGCGCGCGATCCGCTCCGCCAGCGCGCCCGGCTCGCGCACACCGTCCAGCAGCACGGTCCGCGCGGCCGGCACGAGGTCCCGTACGGCGCCCAGCTCGCCCGCGTCCCGCCGCCGGAGCAGCTCCGCGTGGAGCGCCGCGACCTCCGCCGCCGAGTCCAGCTCGATCAGCAGCGCCTCGCCGCCCACCACCAGCGGCCTCACGCGAAGGCCTCCACCCGCACCCCGGCGGCGCCCAGCGCCTCGCGGACGCGCAGCGCGAGCCCGGCCGCCCCCGGGGTGTCCCCGTGCAGGCACAGCGAGCGCGCCCGCAGCGCCACCGGGGAGCCGTCGGCGGCCGTCACCACGCCCTCGGCCGCCATCCCGACCGCCCGGGCGACCACGGCGTCCGGGTCGTGCAGCACCGCCCCCGGCTCGCCGCGCGGCACCAGCGTCCCGGCCGGTGTGTATGCCCGGTCGGCGAAGGCCTCCGGCACGGCCGTGAGCCCCGCCGCCCCGGCGGCGGCCAGCAGCAGCGAGCCCGGCAGGCCCAGGACGGGCAGGCCGCCGGCCCCGGCCGCCAGCCGGACACCGGCGATCACCGCGCCCGCCTGGTCGGCGTCGTGGACCGTGCGGTTGTAGAGCGCACCGTGCGGTTTCACGTACGACACCTTGGAGCCTGCCGCCCGGGCGAAGACCTCCAGCGCCCCGATCTGGTACGCCACCTCGTCGGCCAGCTCGCCCGCCGGCACGTCCATCGAGCGCCGCCCGAAGCCCGCCAGATCCCGGTACGAGACCTGCGCGCCGATCCGTACGCCCCGCTCCGCGGCCAGCTCGCAGACCCGGCGCATGATGGACGGGTCCCCGGCGTGGAAGCCGCAGGCCACGTTGGCGCTCGTGACCACGGACAGCAGGGCCTCGTCGTCGGTCAGGGTCCAGCGCCCGAAGCCCTCGCCCAGATCGGCGTTGAGGTCGATCAAAGGTGCGATCATGGAAACCATGCCGTGAGCGTAGAACGTGGCGGCGCGGAACAGTGCGCGTCCGGCGGAACCGGCGGCGCCTGCCGGGACCGATCCGGCCGAACCATGCCGTTTGGGATGTTGTCGGTGTCAGCGCCTAGTCTTTGTCCGTGACTCTCCCCGCCCCGGCGAAGCCCCTTCCCTCCCCGGCGCCGGGCCCGGCCGCCGACGAGGGCCTGGCACGGCGGCTGCGCGCGCTCGCCTGCACCGCCCCGCTGCACGACCTCGACGTACGCAAGGCCAATCTCGCCGGCGAGTACGGGATCTACGCGATGGCGGAGGTCGCGCTCGCCGCGATCGACCTCGTCACGCTCAACATGGACTTCGACACCGGCGCGGACCACGAGCAGATAGTGGCCCGGCTGCTGCCGCGCGTCGCCGCGCAGGCACCGGACCGCCCGGCGGCCGAGCACGAGCGGGTGGCCCGCTGGGTGCTGGAGAACCTGATCAACGTCGGCAGCGTCGACCGGGGCTTCCGCGCAATCTACGGAACCTTCGGCCCGGACGGGGTGTACGTCCGCCGGGACTACGACTTCAAGCTGATCGAAGAGGTCCCCGGCTACGGCGGGGCGGTCTACCTCCGTACGACGGACGAGGCCGTCAACGTACTGGTCGGCGCCCTCGACACGGACGTCACCAGCGCGCAGATCGCCGCCGAGGTGAAGCTGGAGGTCCTCATCAGCCGCGGCAGGCTGGCCGACGCCCAGCTCGCCGCCGAGCAGGCCCGGTACCGCACGGTGCAGTACGCGGAGACCCTGCGCCGCACGCTGGACGCGACCCGGCGCAACGTCCGGGCGGTGGACTGGCTCGAGTCCGTGCCGGACATGATCGAGGAGGCCCTCGACCACGTCGCCGACCGCTACCGGCACGAGAACGCGATCCTGACGAACATCCGCCGGGCCCGGGACGAGGCCGAAGAGCCCGACAACAAGCGGCGCGCCGCCGAGCTCGTCGACATCGTCAAGGACTGCATCCGCCGCCACACCCAGCTCCAGTCGAGGCTGCTCGACGCGGGTCCGCTGTTCCGCGCGGAGCAGGACCGGCAGGCCTTCGCGGCCCCTGCGCCGCGCTCCGGGATCGACCTGTACGGGCAGCTCGTGGCGCCCGTGCTGCCGCTGCCGCTCGCCCAGGCCTCCCGGGTCACGGACGCCTTCTTCGCAACGGCGGTCGGACTGCGTACCCCGGTCTCGGTGCGCGTCGCCGACCTGGTCGAGATATTGCTGACCCCGCCGGTGGAGCGCGAGCACCTCGGCGCGGAGATGCCGGAGCCGGACCTCATCGCCACCCCGGACGACAGCCGGTTCAGCGAGGAGCAGCTCGCCGCCGCGATGGAGCTCCTGGACCTGCCGCACGACGCCCCGCGCCGGCTGTCGGGCCTGCTCGCCGAGGCCCGGCGCAGCGACCCCGACCTGCCGTACCTGGTGGCCCTGCTGGCCGTCCACGCGGCGAGCCCGGCCGTCGGCACGGCGTACCGCCAGGGCGAGGAGCGGCTGCTCTTCGCCGTGGACGACGGCACACAGCTCGAAGACCCGGAGTTCGGCGGCGCGGACCTGATCGTCGGCACGGCCCTCCTGGACGCGGCCGCGATGACCGCGGACCGCACGGAGGCGGCATGAGCCCCGCCCGGGCGCAGGAGCCCGCCCACGCCGCGCGGCCGAGCCGCATGATCCAGCACAGCGGGAAGGGGCGGGGCGGGCGAGCGAATCCGCCCGCCGCCGCAACCACCGCACACCACGAGAGGCAGTACCCGTGAGCGACCACCACGCCGAACACCCCGCGTGGAGCGAGGCCGACGCGCCGGCGGCCCCCGTCGCGCCCGCCCCCGTCGCGCAGACCCCCGCAGGGGCCGTCACGCCCGCCGACGCCTCGGACGCGGCCCGGCTCGTCGCGTTCGGGCTCCAGCCCAAGCTGCTCCCGGCCCGCGACGCCGAGTACGCCGAACTGCTGCGCCGCTACCGGGAGGAGCCCGCCTTCGGCCGTCTCGCCGACGCCGTCGCCACCGGCCTCGGCCTCGTCGTCCTGGAGGTGTCCCCGCGCGCCGGCATGGCCGTCGCCGCCGGCGAGGACTCCGTGTTCGCCGTCCGGATGGGCGACTACGCCCGCCGTACGACCGCCGACTCCGCCGACCGGTTCCTGCACGGCCTCGCCCACCTCGCCGTCGCCGCCCTCGCCTACCCCCGCCCCGAGGACCTCGCCGACGACGGCTACATCGGCCGGATCACCGTCAACGGGGTCGACGCCTTCGTCCGGCAGACCTGCCGCCGCCTTGAGGAGCGCGCCGAGGAGCTCGGCGAGAACACCGACCCGGCCACCGACGCCCCCGGCCTCGAAGCCGCCTGGCGGGTCTACGCCCGCCGCAGTGCGACCGGCGCCACCAAGGACGCCCGCCGCCTGGCCGGCTCCACCACCGGCATCGTCGGCAAGGCCGCCGCCTTCCTCACGGACTCCGGGTTCCTGCAGCGCACCGGCGACGACGCCGGCGGTACGTACCGCACCACCCCCCGCTACCAGCTCCAGGTCCGCGACATGGCGGGCAGCGCGGCCATGGCCGAGCTCCTGGAACTCGGCGTGGTCCCCGTCAGCGACGGCTCCGCCAGCCTCCTGCCGCCGCCCGAGGGAGACGACCTGGAGCTCGCCGCCGACGCCGGCCTGCCCTTCCACGCCTGAGTCCCGCCGCCCGACCTGCCCTCCGTACCCCTCCGTACCGAGAATTCACGAGAGTCCGCCGCCATGTACGAGCTGTCCCGGATCCGCCTCTACTCCATCGGGCCCGCCGGTGCGCGCTACGCCGACACCGTGCTCGACCTGCGCGGAGTCGGCGAGCCGGTGCCCCACCCGGCGCCCGCGCAGGCGGAGTTCTTCGCGGACGAGCCCACGGGCCCGCCGCGCCGCCCGGCGCCCGCGGGCGTGCTCTTCCTGGAGAACGGCGGCGGCAAGTCCGTCCTGCTCAAGCTGATCTTCTCGGTGATGCTCCCCGGCCACCGCAACACCCTCGGCGGCGCCAGCTCCGGCGTCCTGCGCAAGTTCCTGCTCGCCGACGACTGCGGCCACGTGGCCCTGGAGTGGCAGCACACCCGGACCGGCGAGTGCGTGGTCGTCGGCAAGGTCAGCGAATGGCGCGGCCGCCAGGTCTCCAACGACCCGCGCAAGTTCGCCGAGGCCTGGTACTCCTTCCGCCCCGGCCCGGGCCTGAGCCTGGACAACCTCCCCGTCGCCGAGGCCACCGCCGTCCGCCCGCCCGTCGAAGGCGCCTCCGGCGCCCGGGGCCGGCGCCGCACGATGAAGGGCTTCCGTGACGCCCTCACCGAGGCCGGCAAGGCGTACCCGCACCTGGAGGTGTACTTCGAGGAGATCCACGACCGCTGGAACGAGCACCTCACCGAGCTCGGCCTCGACCCCGAACTCTTCCGCTACCAGCGTGAGATGAACGCCGACGAGGGTGAGGCCGCCGGCCTCTTCGCGGTCAAGAAGGACTCCGACTTCACCGACCTGCTGCTGCGCGCCGTCACCGACACCCGTGACACCGACGGCCTCGCCGACCTGGTCCACGGCTTCGGCAACAAGCTCGGCCGCCGTGCCGAGCTGATGGCCGAACGGGACTTCACGGCCGGCTCGGTGGACCTGCTGACCAAGATCGTCGAGGCCGCCGAGACCCGCTCCCGGCTCCGCGACGTCCACGCGGGCGCCGAGCGCCGTACGCGCACCCTCGCCCGGCGGCTGTCGGCCCGCGCCGCCGAGGAGCGCGGCCGCGCCGCCGACCTCGCGCAGCGGGTCACCGGCGCCGCCCACGCAGTCACCTCCGCCGAGTCCGCGCGGACCCGCAGCGCCGCCGTCTCCGCCGAGCTCGCCTACCGGCACGCCTCGCTGGCGCTGACCGTCGCCGACAAGGCCGCCGCCGCCCAGCGCCGCGAGCTCCTCGAAGCCCGCACCCTGCACTCCGCGTGGCAGGCCGCCGAGATCGTGCTGCGCCACCGCGCCGCGTCCGACCGCTCCGCCCGGGTCGCCGCCGCGATCCTGGAGGCCGAGCGGGACGCCGCCCCGGCGCTCGCCGCCCGCGCGACGGCCGCCGCCGGGCTCGTGCGGGCCCTGCACACGGCCGCCGAGAACGGGGAGCGCGTCGCCAACGAGGAGGAGGAGCGGTCCGCCGCCCTCCAGGAGGCGGGCGAGGCCGCGCACCGCGATGCCACCGCCGCCGCGACGGCGGCCCAGCGGGCCCGCAGCGAGGCCGAGCACCTGCGGGCCCGGCTCGCGGAGGTCCAGCAGGAGACCGCCGAGGCCGTACGGGCCGGCTGGCTCGACGACTCGGCGCCCGACGCGGACCCGGCGCGGGCGGCCCTGGCCGCGAGCGACGCCGAGAAGACCACCGTCGCCGCCTGGGACGAGTCCCGCGCCGCCGCCCGCACCACCGCCGACGCCGCCCGCGAGGCCGCCGCCGCGGAGTCCCGCGCCGAACTCACCGCCGCCCGCGCGGCGGACGCCGCCGACGCGGCCGAGGCCGCGCACGACGCCGAGCACCGGGCGGCCGCCTCCCTGGCCGCCTCCCCCCGCCTGGCGGAGCTCCTGGGCCTCCCGCCGGTCCCCGAAACCTTCCTTCCCCACCCGCGTACGGGCACCCCGGCCGAACCGGGCACGCCCGCGGGCCCGTCCGCTTCGACGGGCTCGCCCGCGGCCGGGGCCGCCCTCGCGCCGGCGCACGACCCGGCCGGCTCCCGTACCGCCGCGGGCGGCGGGCTCACCGTCGCGGACCTCGACCGGAACGCGGACGAGCTGCGCGAGATGCTCACCCGCGGAGTCGGGGCGGCCGAGCGGCAGCTGTTCGAGCTGCGCACCGCCGCCGCCGACGACGCCCGCATCCTCGGCGCGCTCGGCGACGGCGGGTTGCTGCCGCCCGGCCCCGACGTCCTCGCCACCGTCGAGTACCTCGGCGAACACGGCATCCCGGCCCTGCCCGGCTGGCGCTACCTCGCCCAGTCCGTGGACCCGGCCGACCACACAGCCGTCCTCGCGGCCCGCCCCGAGCTCGTCGACGGCGTGGTCATCACCGACCCCGACACCCACGCCCGGGCCCGCGAGGTCCTCTCCGCGGCCGCCCTGCTGCCCCGCTCCACCGTCGCCGTCGGCACGGCCGCCGCCCTGCTCGCCCCCGTGCCGCCCGCCGATCAGTCCGACGCCGGGGTGTTCCTCGTACCGCCGAACCCGGCCATGCACGACGAGCACGCCGCCGACGAGGAGCGCCAGGCGCTGCGCACCCGCGCCACCGCCCGCGACACCGAGATCCGGGACCTGGCCGCCCGCCTCGCCGGAGACCGCGAACTCGCCGCCCGCCTCGCCTCCTGGCGCACCGGCTGCCCGCCCGGCCGCCTCGCCGAGCTCGCGCAGCAGGCCGAGGCCGCCCGCGCGTTCGCCGAGGAGGCGGACGCCGAGCTCGCGGAGGCCCGTACCGTACGCGCCGAGGCCGACGAGACCGCCGCCGACGCCGCCCGCGTCCGCGACGAGCGCCAGGACGCCGCCCAGCGGGCCCGCCGCGCCGCCGACGCCCTCGCCGGCCTCGCCTTCCGCCTGCGCGAGCGCGCCGGCTGGCAGGCGAAGGTCCGCGAACTCGCCGACGAAGCCGCCGAGTCCGAGGCCCGCGCCGAGGTCTGCCTGGACCGGGCCCGCGCCGCCGACGAGGACCGCCGCGCCGCCCAGCGCGCCGCCGACGACGCCCGCCGCACCGCCCGCGCGCTGCGCGCCGAGCGCGCCGAGATCGCCGGCGCCCCCGAGCCGCTGCCCGAGGAAGACGGCGCCGCCAAGGCGCCCCTGCCCGACCTGCGCGAGGCCTACCGGGCCGCCTCCCGGCTCTACGAGAAGGTCGGCGTCGGCGCCGACCTGCGCGCCGAACAGGCCCGCGCCGAGAGCGACGAGAGCGCCGCCCTCGCCGAACTCGACCGGCTCACCAACAAGGTCCGCACCCGCGCCGCCCAGCTCCTCGAAGGCACCGACGGCGCCGACGGGCCCTCCCGGCAGGCGGCCGCCGCCCGCGCCGAGTCCCTCGTACAGATGCTGGAGACCCGCGCGCAGGTCGCCAGCGAGCAGCTCGGCCGGCTCCGCGGCGAGGCCGAACGGCACGCCCCCACCGAGGGTGAAGCCCACACCGACCTGCCCGAGGACCTGATCCCCGGGGACGTGGAACAGGCGCAGGCCCTCCTGCGCACCGCCACCGCCCAGCTCGCCGCGCACACCGCGGCCGTGGAGACCGCCCGGGCCGCCCACGCCGACCTGCTGCGCGCCCACCGCACCGCCGAGGACGGCGCCGGGGGCTTCGACGAGACCGCGGCGATGCTGCGGGACCTGCTGCGCGACCACACCCACCCCGACGACGAGCAGGAACCGGCGGCCCACCCGGGCACGCTGGAGGAGGCCCGCCAGTCCGCCGCCGAGGCCCGCCGCTCCCTGCGCGGCTGCGCCGCCGACCTCTCGGCCGCCGAGGCGGCGGTGCGCGAGGCGAGCGACATCCTGGTCCGCCACGCCAACTCCAACCGCTACGAGCAGGTACGCACCCCCGCACGCCAGCAGATCCGCGAACTGCCCGCCTCCGCCCTGCCCGAGCACGCCGCGGCCTGGGCGGCGGCCTTCGCGCCGCGGCTGCGCGTCCTCACCGACGAGCTGGCCCAGCTGGAGCGCAACCGCGACAGCATCGTCGACCGGCTGCGCGGACTGGTGGAGTCCGCCCTGGCCACCCTGCGCTCCGCCCAGCGGCTCTCCCAGCTCCCCGAGGGCCTGGGGGAGTGGTCGGGCCAGGAGTTCCTGCGCATCCGCTTCGAGGAGCCGGACCAGGCCACCCTCACGGAACGCCTCGGCGAGGTCATCGACGAGGCGACCCGCGCGGCCGTGAAGAAGAACAGCAGCGCCTCCTTCGGCGAGGGCCGCCGCGACGGCATGTCCCTGCTGCTCCGCGGAGTGCAGGCGGCCCTGGAGCCCAAGGGCATCTCGGTCGAGATCCTGAAGCCGGACGCGGTGCTGCGCGCGGAGCGCGTCCCTGTGGGCCAGATGGGCGACGTGTTCTCCGGCGGCCAGCTGCTCACCGCCGCGATCGCGCTGTACTGCACGATGGCGGCGCTGCGCAGCAACGACCGCGGCCGCGACAAGCACCGCCACGCGGGCACGCTGTTCCTCGACAACCCGATCGGGCGCGCGAACGCCACGTACCTGCTGGAACTCCAGCGGGCCGTCTCGGACGCGCTCGGCGTGCAACTCCTTTACACCACGGGTCTGTTCGACACCACGGCCCTCGCCGAGTTCCCGCTGGTCATCCGGCTGCGCAATGACGCGGACCTGCGGGCGGGCCTGAAGTACATCAGCGTGGAAGAGCACCTGCGCCCGGGCCTGCCCCAGCAGTCCCCTGAGGAGGAGACCATCCACGGCGAGATCACGGCCACCCGCATGTTCCGCCGTTCCGCGACCGTCTCCTGAGCGAGGTCCCGGTGCTCCCGGTACGGGGCGTCCCGCCGGGCCCCCGACCGGGCGTCCCGTACGGGCGTCAGCCCGGGTTTCAGCTCGCCCGGTAGCGCCGGTCCGCACCCGGCGGCGGCCACGCGGCAGGCCGGGGGCCCGCTGCCTCGCCGCCGCCCCGCGGTATTCGGCCCGCTCCGCCGCCCGCTCCGCCGTGCGGGTCGGGGCGGGCCTCCTGGCGGGCCCGGCGCCGCTCGCGCCGCCGCCCGCGGGCCGTACTGCTCGGCTCGGACACCACCCCGTACCGCTGGTTCCACATCTGCTGGGTGATCAGCACGTCCAGCACGCCCCAGGTGGCCACCACAGTCCCCGCTATCGCGCAGAGCGCCATCGGGAGGGCCAGCCAGGAGCCGGTCACCACCAGGAAGAAGGTGACCGTCGCCCCCGTCAGCGTGACGGCCACGATCAGCACCGCCCGCACCGCCGAATCCCGCACCGGGTCCGGCATCCGGCGCCTGCGGGCCGGTTCCTCCTCCCACAGCGGCCGCCCCCGCGCGCCCGCCATGACCCCGTCGTCCTCGTACATCCCCATCGCACGCTCCCCCTGCCCCGTCCCCTCAACCAGCTAGACGTTCGAAACCGCCCGGAGATTCCCGTATCCACCAGACTTCTCCCCAGCACCTGCCCATCCCGGAACGAAGAATTCCAGCCATCCATTCGATTGCGGGAACTGACACCCCACCAAGTGTCATCTGCCACATAACGGGCTGCACTTGACCGGATGTGTCGGACAACTGGTGATCTACGCCCTGACACCCGGCCGAAAACGTCCGGACACGCCTTCGAAGCCGCTCCCCGGCAGTAGTAGGCTCACGCCGTTTAAATGACGGAACACCGACCCCCGACAACGGGGTTGAGCTGGGGGAGGCTGGGGAGGCCATGCGCTTTCGCGGGAAGTCCATCCGCCGGAAGATCGTGGCGTTGCTCCTTGTGCCGCTCGTCTCCCTCACCGCCCTCTGGGGCTTCGCGACCGTGCTGACCGGCCGTCAGGCCCTCGAACTCCTCGACGTCGCCTACGTCATCGACAAGGTCGGATACCCCGTCGAGGACGTCGTCCGCGTCATCCAGAAGGAACGCCGCCAGACCCTCGTCGTCCTCGGCGACCCCCGCGCCTCCACCGCCACCGTCGAACTCGCCAAGCGCCGCGCCGCCACCGACGAGCTCGTCGACCGCATCAGCAAGAACGCCAAGGACCCCGAGGTCTCCGACGAGCTCGCCCCGGAAGCCGCCCAGCGCCTCGACTCCATCCTCGACGCCTTCCACGGCATCGGCGCACTGCGCCGCTCCGTCGACCAGAACACCCTCGACCCGAACCAGGCGCTCGAGCTCTACAGCCGACTCGTCGACCCCTGCTACGACTTCCTCCTGAACCTCCACGCCCTCGAGAACGTCGAGATGGACAAGCAGGGCCGCGCCCTCGTCGGCGTCACCCGCGCCCGCGAGACGCTCTCCCGCGAGGACGCCGTCGTCGCCGCCGCCCTCGCCGCGCGCAACGTCACCCCCGCGGACGTCCGGCACGTCTCCGACTTCGCCGCCAACCGCACCCTGCTCTACGACTTCAACCTGGCGATCCTCCCGGCCGACGACCGCGAGCAGTTCGAGCAGTACTGGGGCGGCGCCGATACCAAGCCGCTGCGCGACGCCGAAGAGCGGTTCATCACCGGCGGCTCCGGCAAGAACCCGCGCATCACCGCCGCGCAGTGGGACGAGGCCGCGAACAAGGTCCTCGACGACCTCGCCGCCATGGGCACCGCCGCCGGCGACCGCTACCAGAAGCGCGTCGAACCCGTCGCCATGGACGTCCTCGTCCAGGCGGCCATCGCCGGTGTCCTCGGCTTCATCGCCCTCGTCTTCTCCGTCGTCCTCTCCGTGCGCATCGGCCGCGACCTGGTCCGCGACCTGTCCCGGCTGCGCAAGGAGGCCCACGAGGTCTCCGGCGTCCGGCTGCCCGCCGTCATGCGCCGTCTCGCCGCCGGCGAGCACGTGGACATCGAGACCGAGGCCCCGCGCCTGGAGTACGAGAAGGACGAGGTCGGCCAGGTCGGCCAGGCCCTCAACACCCTCCAGCGCGCCGCCGTCGAGGCCGCCGTCAAACAGGCGGAGCTGCGTCGCGGCGTTTCCGAGGTGTTCGTCAATCTGGCCCGCCGCAACCAGGTCCTGCTGCACCGACAGCTGACCCTGCTCGACACCATGGAGAGGCGCACCGAGGACGCCGAGGAGCTTGCCGACCTCTTCCGCCTCGACCACATGACCACCCGCATGCGCCGCCACGCCGAAGGCCTCGTGATCCTCTCCGGCGCGGCCCCCTCCCGCCAGTGGCGCAAGCCCGTCCAGCTCATGGACGTCGTACGGGCCGCCGTCGCCGAGGTCGAGGACTACGAGCGCATCGAGGTACGGAGGCTGCCGCGGCTCGGCATAGCCGGCCCCGCCGTCGCCGACGTCACCCACCTCGTCGCCGAACTCCTGGAGAACGCCACCGTGTTCTCCCCGCCGCACACCGCCGTCCAGGTGCTCGGCGAACGCGTCGCCAACGGCTTCACCCTCGAAATCCACGACCGCGGCCTCGGCATGAACCCGGAGGCGCTGCTCGACGCGAACCTCCGGCTCGCCGACACCCCCGAGTTCGAGCTCTCCGACACCGACCGCCTCGGCCTGTTCGTCGTCAGCCGCCTCGCCCAGCGCCACGGCGTCAAGGTCGTCCTCCAGCCCAGCCCGTACGGGGGCACCACCGCCGTGGTGTTCCTCCCGGCGGCCCTGCTCACCGAGGCACCCGAGACCAACGGCACCGGCCTGCGCCTCGGTGACGGCAAGGGCGGCCGGGCAGCAGGCCAGGGCGCCAAGAACGGGCGCGGCCCCGCCCGGCCCGCCCCGGCAGCGGTGGAGCGCGCCCCGGCCGGCCGTTCGCTGGCCGCCCCGGAACTGCGCGGCCCGGTCGAACTGGAGGCCCCGCTCGGCGTGCTCGGGCTGGACGGCCTCGACGACCCGGCCGCCCTCGACGAGATCACCACCGGGATCGCCGGGCTCACCGGCATCGGCAGCCGACCCGCCATGGCCACCCTGGACGACGAGACCCCGCCGAACGGCACCCCGCGCAGCGCCCTGCTGGGCCTGCGTCCGGCCGACCGCACGCACACCGACCGCAAGGGCGGCCCGGAGCGGGAGCCGCTGGCCCCCACCGGCCCGGTCCGGCTGGACAGCCACCGGGCCGACCCGGTCCGCGGCGCCCGCCCCGACGGGCCCCGGTCCGTGGGCGCCGTGCCGCTGCCGCGCCGCAGGCCCGCCCCCACGCTGGTCGCCGAGCACGGCCGCCGCGTGGAGCCCCGCCCGGTCACCGCGGTCCCGCAGCCCGCGGCGGAGCCCGAGCCGCCCGCCCAGGGGCCGGGCGGGCTGCCCAAGCGCGTCCGCCAGGCCAACCTGGCGCCCCAACTGAAGAACGCCCAGGCCTCCGCGCCCGCCGAAGCCGCCGCGGACCAGATGGTCCACCGCGACGCGGACGAGGTACGTACGCGCATGTCCGCACTCCAGCGCGGCTGGACGGCGGGCCGCACCCAGCAGGCACAGCAGCAGCAGTCCGGAGCCGGGGAAGGCACTTCCGCCGCCACAGGTCCCGGATACGAGAACGAGGGGGACGGTCGATGACCGCACCGCAGACCGGCAACGACACCCGGGGCCGCGGCTCCGGTACGCTCAACTGGCTCCTCGACGAGCTCGTCGACCGGGTCGGCAGCATCCGCAAGGCCGTGGTCCTCTCCGGCGACGGCCTGCCCACCGGCAGCTCGAAGGACCTGACCCGCGAGGACAGCGAGCACCTGGCCGCCGTGGCCTCCGGCTTCCACAGCCTGGCCAAGGGCGTCGGCCGCCACTTCGAGTCCGGCAGCGTCCGCCAGACCGTGGTCGAGCTGGACGAGGCCTTCCTCTTCGTCATGGCCGCCGGCGACGGCAGCTGCCTGGCCGTGCTCTCCGACGCCGACTCCGACGTCGGGCAGGTCGCGTACGAGATGACCCTCATGGTCAAGCGGGTAGGCGACCACCTGGCGACCGCTCCCCGCTCCGGGCTGCCAGCCGGAGGGTGAGGCGGACGGCATGAGCGATCCAGGCCAGAACGATCCGGCCGAGAACGATCCAGGCCGGTCGCACGACCCCGCCCACCCGCACTGGTTCGACGACGAGGCCGGCCCCGTCGTACGCCCGTACGCCATGACCCGCGGCCGGACGAGCCACGCCGGCCAGCACCGGCTGGACCTGATCGCGCTCGTCGTCGCCGAACCGGCGGCCGACGATCCGGTCTGGGACCTGACCCTGTCCCCCGAGCACTCCCACATCCTCGGGCTGTGCCGGGAGCGGCCGCAGTCGGTCGCCGAACTCGCGGCCGAACTCGACCTCGCGGTCGGGGTCGTACGTGTCCTGATCGGCGACCTGGCCGACGAGGAACTGATCCATGTGAACCGGCCGGTACCCCCGGCCGAACTGCCCGATGAATCCATTCTGCGTGAGGTGATCGATGGCCTTCGGGCGCTCTAGCCGCACCGGTGCCATGCATGCCGTGTCACCGGTCGAGCCGCTGACCCTGAAGATCCTGGTCGCGGGCGGCTTCGGGGTGGGCAAGACCACCCTGGTCAGTGCGGTGAGCGAGATCAGACCGCTGCGGACCGAGGAAGTGCTGTCGGAGCCCGGCATCGGCATCGACGACACCGGGGGAGTCGAGGGCAAGAGCACCACCACCGTGGCGATGGACTTCGGTCGCATCACGCTGCGCGAGGACCTGGTGCTGTACCTCTTCGGCACGCCCGGACAGGACCGCTTCTGGTTCCTGTGGGACGAGCTGGCCCAGGGCGCGCTCGGCGCCGTGGTCCTCGCCGACACCCGCCGCCTCGCCGACTGCTTCGCCGCCGTCGACTACTTCGAGCGGCGGGGGATCCCCTTCACGGTCGCCGTCAACTGCTTCGACGGCGCCGAACGCCATCCGGTGGTGACCGTGCGGGAGGCGCTGGACCTCGACCCCGAGGTACCGGTGCTGCTGTGCGACGCCCGGGACCGGGAGTCCGTCAAGGACGTGCTGGTGGGGGTCGTGGAACACGCGATGTCGCTGGCGCGGGCCCGCCGCCGGAGCCTGACCGCGGGGACCTGAGGCCCCCGCGCACAGGAGGCGGCCCGTACCCCCGCCGACTGGGGTACGGGCCGCGGCTCTCATGGGGGGCTGGAGGGCCTCCGGGGCGTCGTACGCGGCGGGAGGCTGTGGAGCGAGTGTGAACCTGCCTCCGGGGGCCGTCAAGCGTTCCGACAACAGCACCTGTTCAGGGTCGCCGCCCGGCGCCGGCCGTGACCCCGGCGTGGCCGCCGGCGTCACGGGACGGCCCCGCCGCCGGCTCCCGTCACCGCACCGCGACGACGGCCGATCCGTGCCCGAACAGCCCCTGGTTCGCGGTGATCCCCGCCCGGGCCCCCGGTACCTGCCGGTCCCCGGCCGTGCCGCGCAGCTGCCAGGTCAGCTCGCACACCTGGGCGATGGCCTGTGCCGGCACCGCCTCGCCGAACGAGGCCAGGCCACCGCTGGCGTTGACCGGGACCCGCCCGCCGAGCGCCGTCGCTCCTTCCCGTACGAGCTTGGCCCCCTCGCCCTCGGCGCACAGGCCGATGTCCTCGTACCACTCCAGCTCCAGGGCGGTGGAGAGGTCGTACACCTCGGCGAGCGAGAGGTCCCCCGGCCCGAGCCCGGCCTCCTCGTACGCGGCCCGCGCGATCGACGCGCGGAACGAGCCCGGCGCCGGCCGTACGGCGGTCACCGAGTCCGTGGCGATGTCCGGGAGGTCGAGGACCGTACGCGGATACGTCGGCGTCACCGTCGACACCGCCCGGATCCGCACCGGATCGCCGACCCCGCGCGAGCGCGCGAAGTCCATGCTGCTCAGGACCAGCGCCGCGCCCCCGTCCGAGGTGGCGCAGATGTCGAGCAGCCGCAGCGGATCGGCGACGACCGCCGACTGCGCGACCTCCTCGGCCGTGACCGGCTTGCGGTACCGGGCGAGCGGGTTCAGGGCGCCGGCCGCGGCGTTCTTCACCTTCACCTGCGCGAAGTCCTCCGGCGTGTCCCCGTACACGGCCATCCGGCGCCGCGCGTAGAGGGCGAAGTACGCCGGGTTCGTGGCGCCCAGCACGCGGAAGCGCAGCCAGTCAGGATCGTCCGGCCGGTCCCCGCCCGCCGGGGCGAAGAACCCCTTGGGCGCCGCGTCCGCGCCGACCACCAGGACGACGTCGGCCAGCCCGGCCAGGATCTGCGCCCGCGCCGCGCCGATGGCCTGGGCGCCGGAGGCGCAGGCCGCGTACACGCTGGTCACCCGCGCGCCCTGCCAGCCGAGGGCCCGGGCGAAGGTCGCGCCGGCCACGTAGCCGGGGTAGCCGGAGCGCACGGTGTCGGCGCCGACGATCGACTGGACGTCGGCCCATTCCAGCCCGGCGTCGGCCAGTGCGGTCCGGGCCGCGGCCCGCCCGTACTCGACGAAGCTGCGGCCCCATTTGCCCCAGGGGTGCATTCCGGCCCCGAGGACGGCGATGTCGGCGCTCACGCGGCGCCTCCCGTCGGCCTGAACCGCCAGGTGGTCCACACGGTCCCGGTGTCCGCGTCCTCGTTCAGCACGCCGCCGACCACCTCGACCTCCATCCCGACCGCCAGATCGGCGACCGTGACCCCCGGAGCCGTCTGCCCGAGCACCACCATCCCCTCGGCCTCCAGCTCCACCGCGACCAGGGTGTACGGCTCCCAGGGCGCGTCCGGGTCGGACGCGTACGGCGCGGGCGGCCGGTACCGCCCGTCGGTGTACGACCACACCCGGCCGCGCGGGGACAGCGGCACCTCGGCGAGCGATCCGCCGCCGGGGCAGTGCGGATTGCGGCAGTACGCGTCCTCGCGCGGGAAGAACACCGCGGTGCAGGCGGAACACCGGGTGCCGAGCAGCCGGAAGCCGCCGCCCTCCGGTCCGTCCTCGGTGAACCACCCGCTCACGACGGGTGTACGTGTACGTCCCAAGGGAACCCCTCCCCAGCCGGCCCAGCCATCTGACGGATCGTCAGAAGTCTGTCACGGGCGGGCAGTCCTGGCACGGGTTCTCGGCAAGCCACTTCTGCGCGATCTCCCCCAGCTCCGCGTCGCGCCCGGCCAGCATCATCCGGATCATCTGCACGTCCCCGCGCAGCGACCACGCCGGGTGTCCGAAGGTGGCCGGGTTGTTCCCCTCGATCAGGAAATGGGCCGGCCAGGCCGTCCCGTACCCGATCAGGGGCAGCGCGGCGAGGAACCGCTTCCGGCCCCGCGCCAGGCCGTACGCGGTCAGGGCGAGCCCGGTCAGGGTTCCGGTGAGGTGGATCCAGCGGGTGGCGGCGCGGGAGTGCTGGGCGACGTAGTAGGGCCAGAACTCCTCGTACGAAGCGAAAGTCATGCGGGCACGGTACTCACGGCGGGCCGGGGGCGACAGGGACCGGGAAGCCCGAGGACGTGCGCTGCAACTGCGCTCACCCGCAGACCCCTTGGCATACGATCGCCGTATGCCGGCACAGCAGAGGGACTCGCACTGCTCCACCTGCGGAGCACCGTTCGACACGACCGCCTGGCCCCGTACGTGCGCCTCCTGCGGGGCCGTCACCTACCGCAACCCGCTCCCGGTGGCCGTCACGCTGCTCCCGGTCGAGGACGAGGCGGGCACCGGACTGGTGGTGATCACCCGCACCATCGAGCCGGCCCTCGGGGGCATCGCCCTGCCCGGCGGCTTCATGGACTTCGGCGAGGACTGGCGCGACGCGGTCGTCCGCGAGCTGCGCGAGGAGACGGGCATCCACGCCCCGGCCTCCGAGGTCACCCTGGCCGACGCCATGAGCTCCCCGGCGGGCCACCTGCTGCTCTTCGGCCTGCTGCCGTCCCGCCCGAAGGCCTCCCTCCCGCCCTCGGCCCCGACGGACGAGACCTCGGGCTGGCACGTCCTGCGCACCCCGGCGGAACTGGCCTTCCCCCTCCACACCCGAGCCACGGCGTCCTGGTTCGCCGGCCGCTACACCGCTTGATCCGAACGACCCCCTGAGGGCGCTCCGGCCGCGGCCGGAGCCGCCGCGCCCGCGGCCCTGCGGCCCTGGTCCGCCGGACACCCCCTAAGGCCACACCCCCTGAGGCCGCCCCGGAACGCCTTCCCCCGACCCCTGCCCGGCCCCCGGCCCGAGCCCCCGTACCTCCACCCCCTCCACCGGCTCCCCGGCCTCGGTCTCCACCACCACCGCGTCCCCCGCCCACCGCACCGCGTACCGCTCGACCCCGCCCGCCTCGAACCCCGGCCCCGGATCCCGGATCACCACCCCGCCGCCCGTGCGCCCCCGCGCCGGAGCCCACGCCTCCAACCCGACCCCACCGCCGGCGGAGCGCACCGGAAGCACCGCCCCGGCCCGGGCCAGCACCGGGATCCGGCCCTGCGGCGCGTCCAGCAGGACCTGCCCGGGGCCCTCGTACGCCCTCCCCGTCGCGGTGTCGTACCAGCGCCCCCGCGGCAGCCGCACCGCCCGCCGGTCCGCCCCGCACTCCAGCACCGGCGCCACCAGCAGCGCGTCGCCGAGCAGGAACGCGTCCTCGCAGTCCCGCAGCGCCCGGTCCTCCGGCGCCCCCCACCACAGCGGCCGCACGTACGGGGCGCCCGTCCGCCGCGCCAGCTGGGCCAGCGTCAGGAAGTACGGCCGCAACCGCTCCCGCTCCGCCAGCACCTCCCGGGCCCGCTCCTCCACTTCCGGCCCGAACTCCCACGGCTCCCGCCGCCCGGCCCAGATCGCCGAGTGGGTCCGGAACAGCGGCAGGTACGAGCCCAGCTGAAGCCACCGCAGATACAGCTCCGGCGAGGGCGAGCCCCCGAAACCGCCGACGTCCGGCCCCGAGTACGGCACCCCGCACAGGCCGAGCCCCAGGACCAGCGCCAGCGAGGCCCGCAGCCCCTCCCAGCCCGTCTCCACATCCCCCGACCAGGTGCCCCCGTACCTCTGCATGCCCGCCCACCCCGACCGGGAGAACAGGAACGGCCGCTCGTCCGGCCGCAGCCGGACCAGCCCCTCCCAGCCCGCCCGCGCCATCCCGAGCGCGTACACGTTGTGCGCGGACCGGTGGTCCCCGCCCGCCCCGTCCATCGCGTGCCGCGCCGAACGGGGCAGCGTCATGTCCCCGAACGGAGCAAAGGACACCGGCTCGTTCATGTCGTGCCACACCCCGGCGAAGCCCTGCTCCAGCCGCTCCCGGTACAGCCCGCCCCACCAGGTGCGCACCGCCGGATCCGTGAAGTCCGGGTACGCGCACTCGCCGGGCCAGACCTCGCCCCGCACCTCCTGCCCCCGGGCGTCCCGTACGAAGGCCCCGCCCGCCCCCACCGCCAGGCCCGACGCGTGGACGGCGTCGCCCGCCTTCACCGCCGGGTCGACGATCGACACCAGCCGTACACCCTGGTCCGCAAGCTCCCGCGCCAGCCCCGGCAGGTCAGGGAACCGCTCCTTGTCCACCGTGAACACACGGTGCTCGTCGTAGTGGTCGATGTCCAGGTGCACGGCCGACAGCGGGAGCCCGCGCGCCGTGTAGCCCGACACCACCCGCCGCACCTCCTGCGCACTCCCGAACCCCCAGCGCGCGTGCTGGTACCCGAGCGCCCACTCGGGCGGTACGGCGGCCCCGCCGGTCAGCCCCGACCAGCCCTGCAGCACCCGGGCCGGCGTCCCCACCAGCACCCAGCACCGCAGCGGCCCGCCCTCCATGCGCAGCTCGCTCGCCCCCGGCCGGTCCGCGCCCGAGCCGGCGCCCTCCTCGCCCTCGCGCAGCGCCACCCGCCCGTCCCAAGGGTTGTCGTGGAACACCAGGTGGGTCCCCGCGTCCGCGACCACCATCTGCACCGGCATCGTGATGTACAGCGGGTCGTCGCCCGGCCCGAAGCCGCCCTTGGGGTCCGTGTTCCACAGCCGGTACACCCCGTCGCGCAGCCGCGGCCCGCCGGCCCGCCCGCCCAGCCCGAAGAACCGGGCGTCCGCCGGCACCTCCGACCGCTGGAGCCAGCGCGACTCCGCCGGCTCCCCGGCGACCGGCTCCACCGGCTCCCACCAGCGCGGCGGCAGCTCCCTGCGCAGCACCGTCCCGCCGGGCGTGCGGACCTCGATCGCCCCGTGCCGGGACACCGCCACCGTCACCCGCTCGGAGACCACCCGCCAGCCGCCGCCGGTGTCCGGTTCCAGGGCGGCCCGCGGATCGGGCTCGGGGCCACTGCCGACCAGCGCGTACGAGGGTGTCGGCCCGGCCCCGTCCCAGCCCCAGAACACCGCGCCGCCGGCCGTGACCCGTACGAGCAGCTCCGAGCGGGCGAACCGCAGCACCCCACCGCCCGGCCGCGGCTCGGTACCGGTCAGCAGACCCGGCACGCGGGCCCGCTCCGCGCCCCGGCGCGGGAGCCCCAGCGCGTCCGCGCGCCGGTGGCGCCAGGCCGAGCGCCACGCACGCCGTCCGCGCTCCGTACCGATTTCCTTCACCGCACGCACCAGATCGCGACCGTTCATGCTGCTCACCCTGTCACCGGCCGCCCGGCGAGCGGGCGGCGTTCAACTTCCGTTCACTCGTCCAAGAGGCCCCTGGTGCGGAGGTGGATCACATGGCATCGTCCCTGTGGGCCGTCGCGCACACCCACCGCACGACGGCGCCGAACGCACGCCCCGCACACATCACGCACACGACGCGCGAGCCGCAGACTTGACCGGGAGCCGACCCATGACCTCAGCCACCCCGCCGGAAGCCCTCTGGTCCCCGGGCCCCGACCGGATCGCCGCGGCCCGCATCACCGCCTTCCAGGCCTGGGCCGCGGACCGGTTCGGAGCCCCCGCGGACGGCGGCTACCCCGCCCTGCACAGCTGGTCCGTCGACGAGCTCGACACCTTCTGGCAGGCCGTCGCCGAGTGGTTCGACGTCCGGTTCACCACCCCGTACGAATCCGTCCTCGCGGACCGCTCCATGCCGGGCGCGCACTGGTTCGCGGGCGCCACCCTCAACTACGCCGAGCACGCCCTGCGCGCCGCCGAGGACCCGGCGCGCGCGGACGACGCCGCGCTCCTCCACGTGGACGAGACCCACGAGGCGACCCCCGTCACCTGGGCAGAGCTCCGCCGCCAGGTCGGCGCACTCGCCGCCGAGCTGCGCGCCCTCGGCGTACGCCCCGGCGACCGGGTGAGCGGCTACCTCCCCAACATCCCCGAGGCCGTCGCCGCGCTCCTCGCCACCGCCGCCGTGGGTGCCGTGTGGACCTCCTGCGCCCCCGACTTCGGCGCCCGCAGCGTCCTCGACCGCTTCCAGCAGGTCGATCCCGTGGTCCTGTTCACCGTGGACGGATACCGCTACGGCGGCAAGGAGCACGACCGGCGCGACACCGTCGCCGAACTGCGCGCCGAGCTCCCCACGCTGCGCGCCGTCGTGCACATCCCGCTGCTCGGCACGCCGGCCCCCGAAGGCGCCCTCGCCTGGTCGGACCTGGTCGCCGGCACCGCCGAGCCCGTCTTCGAGCCGGTCCCGTTCGATCACCCGCTCTGGGTGCTGTACTCCTCCGGTACGACGGGCCTGCCCAAGGCCATCGTGCAGTCCCAGGGCGGCATCCTGCTGGAGCACCTGAAGCAGCTCGGCCTGCACTGTGACCTCGGCCCCGAGGACCGGTTCTTCTGGTACACCTCCACCGGCTGGATGATGTGGAACTTCCTCGTCTCCGGCCTGCTCACCGGGACGACGGTCGTCCTGTACGACGGCAGCCCCGGCTACCCCGACACCGGGGCCCAGTGGCGGATCGCCGAGCGGACCGGGGCCACCCTGTACGGGACCTCCGCCGCGTACGTGATGGCCTGCCGCAAGGCGGAGGTGCACCCCGGACGGGACTTCGACCTCTCCGCAGTGAAGTGCGTGGCCACCACGGGCTCGCCGCTCCCGCCCGACGGGTTCCGCTGGCTGCACGACGAGGTGGCGGAAGACCTCTGGATCGCCTCCGTCAGCGGCGGCACCGACGTCTGCAGCTGCTTCGCCGGCGCCGTCCCCACCCTCCCCGTCCACATCGGCGAGCTCCAGGCCGCCTGCCTCGGCACCGACCTCCAGTCCTGGGACCCGTCCGGCAAGCCGCTGATCGGTGAGGTCGGCGAGCTCGTCGTCACCAACCCGATGCCCTCCATGCCGATCCACTTCTGGAACGACCCGGACGGCAGCCGCTACCGCGACAGCTACTTCGAGATGTTCCCCGGCGTCTGGCGCCACGGGGACTGGATCACGATCACCGACCGCGGTTCCGTCGTCATCCACGGCCGCTCCGACTCCACGCTGAACCGGCAGGGCGTCCGGATGGGGTCCGCCGACATCTACGAGGCCGTCGAACGCCTCCCCGAGATCAAGGAGTCCCTGGTCATCGGCCTGGAGGAGCCGAACGGGGGCTACTGGATGCCGCTGTTCGTCCACCTCGCGCCCGGCGCGACGCTCGACGACGACCTCCGCGGCCGCATCAAGGCGACGATCCGCGAGGAGCTCTCCCCGCGCCACGTCCCCGACGAGGTCATCGAGGTTCCGGGCATCCCGCACACCCTGACGGGCAAGCGCATCGAGGTCCCGGTCAAGCGCCTCCTCCAGGGCACGCCGATGGCGAAGGCGGTCAACCCGGGCTCGGTCGACAACCTCGAACTCCTGCACTTCTACGAGGAGCTGGCCCGCACCCGCACCCGCGGCTGAGGTCACTGTCAGTGGTCATGGTTACCGTGAGTGAGCAATCGAATGCGCCACTCAGGGGGAGCCATGCCACGGACACGCCACGACACCAGTCAGACCACCGCCCGGACCGCACGGGCCGGCGGCCGCACCACCCGGCGCCGCATGCTGCGCCGCGAAGTCCCCAGCACCGTCGGCCTCCTGGCCGACGCCGGGGACTTCGCGGCCATGCGCGGCTACCGCAGCTTCACCTTCGGCGACCACGACGACTACCTCCGCCACGTCGACGGCCTGCTCCGGTCCCTCGCGGCCCAGGGCATCCACACCACCGTCGCCCTCTTCGACCCCGACGAGTACGCCGAGTTCTGCAGGGAACACGGCATCGACCCGGACACCGCCCGAGCCCGTACCCGCTTCACGGCCGAGCTGGCCGGCGCCGGCACCGTACTGCCCTACACCGGGCAGCCCATCGACGAGCTCGTCCCGCTCCTCGTCGACGAGGCCGTCCGCCAGGCCACCTGGGAGTACGCCACCACCCTGCTCGCCGGCGTCGGCAGCTGCGCCGACTGCGGCGAGGACATCGGCCACGCCTCCTTCACCCGGGCCACCGAAACCCTCACCCGCCTCGTCGAGGGAGCCGGGCCGGGACACCACCACCTCGTCTGCAGCGTCCCGGCCCAGGACGAACAGCTCGTCGCCGTCCTGCACGCGGAGGCCGTCGCGGACCGGGACGGCCCACCACGCATCGAGGGCCGCGAAAGCCTCGACTTCGTGACCGTCCTGGCCGCGGGCCTCGCCCTCGGCGGTCCCGGAGGACTGGTGCTGCGCAGCACCACCGAGGGATTCGGCGACCGGGTCCACGGCTGGCGCCTGGACCGCGGCCGCCTGGTCCCGCTCTCCGCGGCGGCCGTGTTCAACGCCTACTGCACCGATGCCGACACCGGGGACCCCGTCGCCCCCGAATCCGGAGTCGAATACTGCCCCGGCTACGAGGTGGACGACCCCACCCCGCACCACTAGCCCTCAAGGAGGGGACGGGGACAAGCAAGGAGAGGAGACGACCGAGGGGCCCCCGCCACCGGCGAAGGCCCCTCGATCGACACCACCTGTCCCGGCTACTCGCCGGACAGCACCGCCTGGGCGGCCACGCGGGCCTCCTCGGCACTGTCCGCCGCACGCGCCGCGGCCGCGGCACGCTCGCACTGGGCCAGCGTGTACTTGGCGAGCGTCGCCCGCACGTAGGGAATCGAAGCGGCACCCATCGACAGAGAGGTGACACCCAGACCCGTCAGCACACAGGCCAGCAGCGGGTCGGAAGCGGCCTCACCACAGACACCACAGCTCTTGCCCTCCGCCTTGGCCGCGTCGGCCGACATGGCGATCAGGTCGAGCAGCGCCGGCTGCCACGGGTCCTGGAGCCTCGACACCGCACCGACCTGACGGTCCGCGGCGAAGGTGTACTGCGCCAGGTCATTGGTGCCCAGCGACAGGAACTCGACCTCCTGGAGGATCGAGCGCGCCCGGAGCGCGGCGGAGGGGATCTCCACCATCGCGCCGAACTTCGCCTGCAGCCCGGCCTCACGGCACGCGTCCGCGAACGCCTTCGCGTCGATCCGGTCGGCCACCATCGGAGCCATGACCTCGAGGTGGACCGGCAGTCCCTCGGCCGCCTTGGCCAGCGCGGTCAGCTGCGTCCGCAGCACGTCCGGGTGGTCCAGCAGCGAACGCAGACCGCGCACGCCCAGAGCCGGGTTCGGCTCGTCGGCCGGCGTCAGGAAGTCCAGCGGCTTGTCGGCGCCGGCGTCCAGGACACGTACGACGACACGGCCCTCGGGGAAGGCCTCGAGCACCTTGCGGTACGACTCGATCTGCTTCTCCTCGGACGGCGCCTTCCTGCTGTCGTCCAGGAACAGGAACTCGGTGCGGAACAGACCCACACCCTCGGCCCCGGCCTCCACGGCCGCCGGCACGTCCGCCGGACCGCCCACGTTGGCCAGCAGCGGCACCTTGTGACCGTCGGAGGTCGCTCCCGGACCGGACGAGGCCGCGAGAGAGGACTTGCGCTCGGCGGCCGCGGCCTCCAGCTCGGCCCGCTTCTCCGCGGTCGGCTCGACGAACAGGTCACCGGTGCTGCCGTCGACGGCGATGACCGTGCCCTCGGCGATCTCGCCCGCACCCGGCAGCGCCACGATCGCCGGCACGCCCAGCGCCCGCGCGAGGATCGCGCTGTGGCTGGTCGGGCCGCCTTCCTCGGTGACGAAGCCGAGGACGAGCGTCGGGTCGAGCAGCGCGGTGTCGGCGGGAGCCAGGTCCCGCGCGATCAGCACGTACGGCTCGTCGCTGTCCGGCACACCCGGCATCGGCACGCCCAGCAGCCGCGCCACGATGCGGTTCCGTACGTCGTCCAGGTCGGCCACCCGGCCGGCCATGTACTCCCCGGCCCCCGCGAGCAGGTCGCGGTACGAGGCGAACGCGTCGTACACCCCGCGCTCGGCCGTGCTGCCGACGGCGATGCGCCGGTCGACGTCCGCCATCAGCTCGGGGTCCGTGGCGATCATCGCCTGGGCCTCCAGCACGTGCTGGGCCTCGCCGCCTGCCAGCTGGCCGCGCGCGATCAGGTCGGCGGACACAGCCTCCACGGCCTTGCGGGCGCGCCCCTGTTCGCGCTCCGCCTCGTCCGCGGTGATCTGCTTGGCCGGCGGCTCGAGAACCGCCGTGCCCATGTGCCGGACCTCGCCGATCGCCACACCGTGGCTCACGCCGACGCCTCGCAGCGTTGTCTCCATTTCACCCGTCTCCGATTGAGCGGCGGGCCCAGCCGCCGCGGTGGATGTCCGACCCGCCCGTGCAGGCGGACGAGGTCACTGCCAGCTGAACAGGGCGTCGTCGGTCTTCACGTCACCGGACTCGACGAGGGCGGACAGGGAGTCCGCGGTCGCCTCGAGTGCCACGACGGGGCAGATCGGCGACTTGCCGGCGTCCTCGACGGCCTGCGGGTTCCAACGGATGACGGCCTGGCCACGGGTCACGGTGTCGCCCTTGTTGACGAGCAGCTCGAAGCCCTCGCCGTTGAGCTGGACCGTGTCGATCCCGAGGTGGGTGAGCACACCGTGCCCTTCGCCGTCGACGACGACGTACGCGTGCGGGTGCAGGGAGACGACCACACCGTCGACGGGGGCCACCGCCTCCGACGGCTCGCGTACGGGGTCAATAGCGGTGCCCGGACCCACCATTGCGCCGGAGAACACCGGATCGGGCACTGCCGCGAGTCCGATGGCGCGCCCGGCGAGTGGGGACGTCACGCTGGTCATGGGGGGCCTCCCAGGGGTGGGGCTTCAACGTGTCGTCGTCACAATCTGTGCTGCGACGACGTACTTTCAGAAGGGTATGTCATGACACGTCCCGGTTCGCCCGATGTGCACCCCCCTGCGGGAGGGCACGCCATGCGACCGCAACGACGTAGTGGACTAGACCATACGCCTGAATCGATTTGCTTGGGCACCACGGGCCCTGTACTGTCGTGACTCCCGCCAGGACGTGCCGCGTGAACTTCTCGCGAACATCCGATGGACGGGATTCCTCCTCTTCAGTGCAGATCTTGATCCGTGCTGCTCTTCGTATTGCCTTCCCGGTAAATCGAGTGAGTGGTCAGGGAGCCGGAAAAGCCCTGATAGAGTCGGAACCGCCGGAAAGGGAAAACGCGAAAGCGAAGACCCCGGAAAGCAAGCGGAACTGACTCTGATAGAGTCGGAAACGCAAGAACGAAAGCCCGGAGGAAAGCCCCAGTAAGTGTTACTGAGGGTGAGTACAAAGGAAGCGTCCGTTCCTTGAGAACTCAACAGCGTGCCAAAAATCAACGCCAAAAGTTGATACCCCGTCCATTTCGGTGGATGGGGTTCCTTTGAAAAAGACCTGTGAGGTCGCCTTCGGGTGATGCTTGCAGGCAATTACACAGCGAGGACGCAGTGGTCAGTCGGTCATATTCCGAC
>NZ_JBHYXN010000055.1:0-13120 GCF_042752335.1 Streptomyces sp. NPDC059355
GGGGAACCTCTCCCCCGGCAGGCCCCCGCCGCCGACCCGGATCCGACCCGGCTCCGACCCGGACCGCCCACGAGCGGTGGGAGCGGTTCAGCGGGCGGGGGCCTCCCGTACCGGGTGCTTGCTGAGGATCGAGACCCGGTTGAAGGCGTTGATGGTGATCGCCACCCAGATCACGGCCGAGATCTCGTCGTCGTCCAAGACCTCGCGCGCCTGCGCGTAGGCCCGCTCCTGGGCGAGGGCGTCCGCCGGGTGGGTGGTGGCCTCGGCGAGGGCGAGGGCGGAGCGTTCGCGGGCGGTGAAGAGCCCGGTGTCGCGCCAGGCCGCGAGCACGCCGAGGCGCCGGGTGGTCTCCCCGGCGCGCAGTGCGGCCCGGGTGTGGACGTCGAGGCAGAATGCGCAGCCGTTGAGCTGGGACACCCGGAGGTTGACCAGCTCTACGAGGATCCGGTCCAGGCCGGCCTCGGTCGCTGTCGTGCGGACGGCGTCGGCGGTCTTGACGAGCGCCTGGTACGCGACGGGGCTCTGCTTGTCGACGTAGATCCGGTCGTCGGTCCGGTGGGCTCCGCGGCCCGTGCCGTCTCGATCACCCTGTGCTCCTTCGCCTGTTGTCGTGGGTTGCCTTCGGGACTATGATCACCCATAATTGTTGAAAGTAGAACTACTTTGCGCGGGAGGGACAGGGGAGATGGGTCACACGGAGATCGAGCCCGAGGCCAAGATCGAGGTCGAGGTCCTCACCGCCCGGGACGTCCCGCTCGGCGGGCCGCGGGCCATGACCGTACGCCGCACACTGCCCCAGCGGTCCCGGACGCTCATCGGCGCCTGGTGCTTCGCCGACCACTACGGCCCCGACCGGGTCGCCGACTCCGGCGGCATGGACGTCGCACCCCACCCGCACACCGGGCTCCAGACGGTGAGCTGGCTCTTCAGCGGGGAGATCGAGCACCGCGACAGCCTGGGCACCCACGCCTTCGTACGGCCGGGCGAAGTCAACCTCATGACCGGAGGCCACGGCATCAGCCACACGGAGGTCTCCACTCCCGGCACCACCGTCCTGCACGGCGTCCAGCTCTGGGTGGCCCTCCCCGGCGAACACCGCCACGCCCCCCGCGACTTCCAGCACCACGCACCCGAGCAGCTACACGTCGACGGGGCGCAGCTGCGGGTGTTCCTGGGCGCCCTCGCGGGCGCGGCCTCCCCCGTGCGCACCTTCACCCCGCTTCTCGGCGCCGAGATCCTCATCGACGCCAGCGCCACCGTCACCCTCGGCGTCGACCCGGAGTTCGAGCACGGACTCCTCGTCGACCAAGGCGACGTCCGTCTCGACGGCGCCCTCCTGCGCCCCGCCGAACTCGGCTACGCCTCCCCCGGCCGCAGCGCCCTCACCCTCACCAACGCCTCCGACCGGCCGGCCCGGACGATCCTGCTCGGCGGTCCGCCCTTCGAGGAGGAGATCGTGATGTGGTGGAACTTCGTAGGCCGCAGTCACCAGGACATCGTCGAGGCGCGGGAGGAATGGGAACGGGCCTCCGACCGCTTCGGCACCGTCGACGGCCACCCCGGCGACCGGCTCCCGGCCCCCGCCCTGCCCAACGCCGTCATCGCACCCCGCAAGAACCCCTCCCGGCACTGATCCCCGCACCGAAAGGACCTTCGCCATGAGCGACCAGACCACCACCGCCCCCGTCGTCCGCCATGTCGACGCCCGCCACCGCTACGAGATCCTCGTCGACGACCACCGCGCCGGCCTGACCGCCTACCGCGACCGCGATGACCAGCGGGTCTTCTTCCACACCGAGATCGACGACGCCTACGCCGGCCAGGGACTCGCCGCCATCCTCGTTCAGCAGGCCCTGGACGACGTCCGCGCCTGCGGGCTGCGGATCGTGCCCGTCTGCCCGTACGTGGCCAAGTTCCTCACCAAGCACCAGGAATTCTCGGACATCACCGACCCCGTCACCCCCGAGGTCCTGACCTGGCTCGACACCCGGCTGGGACGCTGAGCTCTCGGCGGAACAGCGCGTACGGTGCGCGGTGGCCCACGCCCGGGGTGAACGCCCGTGCACCCCCGCGTGTCCCGCTGCCCCGCCCCCCTTCGCACCCCGGGCGCGACATGCGCCCACCACGCCCCTGACCCTCCTGACTCGCGCTGATGGTGCAAAGCGCGACAGCATGGAGGGAGGGCGGTCGACGTGGCTGCCGGCACACGAGGGCATTACAGACCGTGACCAGAGAACATTTTGCGTTCTGCGGGGCTGAGCTGGCGGCTGTCTACGTCCTCTCCGACGGCCGCAAGGAACTCCATCTGGCCGAGATGACCGGGAACCGCGCCATGCTCTACGGACTCCCGGCCGTCCTCTCCGTGGAAGGGCACTCCCCGGCCGCCGAGGCCTACCGCTCGGGCCGCCCGCTGTGGCTGACCCCGAAGGCGCTCGCCGCATACGTGGAGGAGGACCCGCACCACTTCCCCGGCCGGGTACCGAACGACTCCGTCAGGGCTTTGCCGGCCAGGCTCTCGCTCGGCGCCCTGCCCCTCGGGCACGGCGCCAGGGATCTGGGCTGCCTGATCGTCGCGGGCGAGGTCCCCGACGGTTTCAGCAGCGACCGCCGGAGCCTGCTGGAGCTGTACGCGGACCAGGTCGCCGCCGGACTCGAATCCGCGGCCGCCCACGCCCCCGGACGTACGGCCCCGCGCCCCGTACTGGGACACACGCTGGTGCCGCTGCGGGGCGGTGCTTTCATCCTGGACCTCGGCTCCGGCCGGATGGAGGCGCACGCACGCGTACTGGAGCTGCTCGGCATCCCGCCCGACCAGTTCGGCGGCAACGTGGAGACGCTGCTCGCGGCGGCCGTGCCGGACGACGTCCCCGCGCTGATGGCCATCGTGGAGCCCGACAGGCTCACGACGGATCCGCAGCAGCTGGCGTTCCGCATCCGCAGGCCGGGAGGTGAGCTGCGCTGGCTGGGCCTGCGCTGCCGGGTGATGACGGACGACGACGGCACCCCGGTGCGGGTCCTCGGTGTCGTGGCCGACGCCTCCTACCTGCGCCCGAGCGCCGACGAAGTCTCCATCGTGCAGCGGCTGTCCACCAAACTGGCCGGCGCGGCGACCATCAGGGACGTCAGCCAGATCGTCGTCAATTCCCTGCGCGACCCACTGGAGGCGAGCCGTGTGCTGGTCGCCGAGCTGGAGGCCGACCGGCTCGTGATCACCGTGCTCGACCCTCCCGAGCCGCGCGCCTGGCCGGACATGTGGCGTTCGGAATGGCGATCGGAGTGGCCGGACGCCTCGATGCACGACGTGCCCACCCTTCAGAACGCGATTCGGGAGGGACATGTGAGCCTGTGGCCTCCGGGTGCGGACCTCGAGCCCGCTCTCGCGGGCATCGGACCCGGTGGGCTCGCGGTCCTGCCGCTGCCGGCGGACGGCCGGATGGTCGGGGTCTGCCTCGTCGGATGGGACGGTGAGCACCGGTTCGGGCCCGAGGAGCGGTCGCTGCTGACCGCCACCGCGGGGCTGGTGGGCCAGGCACTGATGCGCGCGCACGCGCTGGACGCGGGCCATGAACTCGCCACGATGCTCCAGCGCAGCCTGCTGCCGCGCAAGCTGCCCTCCCTGCCCGGTGGGATGGCCGTCGCCCGGTACCTGCCCGCGACCGCGGGGCTCGAAGTGGGCGGCGACTGGTACGACGTCGTCCCGCTCAACGACGGCCACGTGGCGCTCGTCATCGGCGATGTGCAGGGGCACAGCGCCGGAGCGGCGACGATCATGGGCCAGATACGGACGGCCGTGAGGGCCTACGCAGTGGAGCGACACCCGCCCGATGTCGTCATCGCCAGGGCCAACCGGCTGCTCGTCGGTATGGAGACGGACCTGTTCGCCACGTGTCTGTACGTGGACCTGGACATGGAGGAGGGCATCGCCTGGTTCGTCCGCGCCGGCCACCTGCAACCGATCCTGCGCCACCCGGACGGCAGCACCGCGGAGTTCACGGTCGAGGGAGGACCGCCCCTGGGAGTGGTCGCTGACGCCGAGTTCCCCCTGACGGAAGTCGGCCTGGTACCGGGGACCATGCTGGCCTTGCTGACGGACGGCATGGTCGAGTCGTCCAACGTCCGTCTCGAAGACGGCATGCGCCGGGTGTGCGACGTACTGGCCATGGCGGACCCGGCCGACCCTGGGATGGTGGCCGACGAACTGCTCGCGGGCGTCAACCGGCGGGACGACGACGTGGCGCTGCTGCTCCTGCGCTACGACGGCACCCGCGTCCGCCCGATGCGGACGAACTGGACCGTCTGGCGGCTCCCCAACGCGGTCCAGCACGCTCGCCGTTTCGCCGCGCGCGCCCTGCGCTCGTGGGGCGTGGAAGAGGAGCTCGACATCGCCCTGCTGGTGGTGTCCGAGCTGGTCACCAACGCGATCGCCCATACGCAGGGCGAGGTCCGGCTGGATCTGACCCTGTCCGCGGACCGCCTGCGCATCGCCGTGAACGACGGCTCGCCCCGCAGCCCGGTCAAGCCCACGTCCGTGGACTGGACGGCTACCGGGGGCCGCGGGCTCCTCATCGTCGAGGCGACGACCGCGTCGTGGGGCTCGGTACCGCTCAGCAGCGGCAAACAGGTGTGGGCCGAGGTGCCGCTGGCACCGCGCGAGCGGCTCGCCCGGGGCACGTAGCGCCGCCACCCCGGCCCGGCGGCGGACACGGGCCCGGCCACCGGCCGGATGGCACCGGTGGACGGGCCCGCGCCGTCACTGCTTCGCGACCGGGGGCCGCAGGACTCAGATGAGGCTCTTGTAGATGTTCCAGCCGCTGCCGAACTTCACCCGGGCGGCGAAGGTCTCGGTGCCGGCGTTGCCCGTCGAGCTGTACCGGTACACCTCACCGTTCGGCAGGCGGGCGAGCAGGTCACCCTTGCTGTCGCCGTCGATGTCACCCGGGACGAACAGCAGGTCGTACTGGCCGAAGCCGCTGCCGACCTGCTCCCGGGCGGCGAACGGCGCGGTGGCCGTGCCCGTGCCCTTGAAGAGGAACAGGCGGCCGGAGGTGTCCCGGGCGAGCAGGTCGGCCCGCCCGTCGCCGGAGTAGTCGCCCGCGCCGACGAGCGCGTCGTAGGCGTTCCAGCCGGTGCCTGCGTTGACGCGCGCGCCGAACCGGGTGACCAGCGCACCGTCACCCGGGTGGAGCCACAGGGTGCCGCTCGAGTCGCGGCTGAGCAGATCGCCCTTGCCGTCGCCGGTCAGGTCGCCCGGGCCGACCGTCATGGTGTAGTTCCACGTCGTGCTGACCCGCTCTCCGCGGATGTACAGGTCACTGCCGATGTTCTGCACGTAGCTCGCGTGGTTGTGGTTGTTGAGCCCGGTGGCGTACGTGTTGCGGGAGCCGGGCGTCTCCTTGCCGACCGCGATCGGCGGCAGCAGGTAGGTGCCGTTGGCCAGCGCGCTGTACTTGGCGAGGGTGTCGTTCGCTTCGGTGGCGAGGTTCTGTGCCTTGCCGTAGAGCTGCGTGGTGCCGGCTCCGACCATGAACTTGTTCCGTTCCCACCCGCTGCCGTAGTAGGTGGGGGCGGCGAACTTGCCACCTCCGATCGACTTGTAGAGGTACTGCTTGCCGTCGCGGCCGCGAGCGATCAAGTCGCTCATGCCGTCGCCGTCGACGTCGTCCGGGCCGCTGATCACGTTGTACGTGTTCCAGCCGGTGCCGACCTTGACGCGGGCCTTGAGCGGGGCGGTCGCGCTCCCCGCCCCCTTGTGAAACCACAGTTCGCCGCTCAGCGTACGGGTGAGGACGTCGCCGAGCCCGTCGCCGTCGACATCGCTCGCGCCGACGATCTGGTCGTACATCCCCCAGCCGGAGGCGACCTTGACCCGCGTGTTGAAGGGCCTGCTGACCGTTCCGGTCCCCGTGTACAGCCACAGGTCGCCGGCGTGATCGCGGGCCAGCAGGTCGGGGTGGTGGTCTCCGGTGATGTCCCCGGTGGCGATGAGGCGGTCGTACTTCTGCCAGCCGCCGCCGTACCACAGGGGTGCGGAGGTGCCCTGCGGGCCGATCTCGTAAAGCGTGAGCTCGCCGTCGAAGGAGAGGGAGAGCAGCTCGGCCTTGGTCGTGCCGCCGACGTCTCCGACCGGCAGCAGGTCCTTGTACGAGGCGTCGGGGTCGGTGCTGTAGATCACGTAGTCGCTCCAGGCACCGGCCTTCGACAGGTAGACGGCCGTGCTGTGGTCGTACTCCATGACGATCATGTCGCTGAGGCCGTCGCCGTCGATGTCGTGCCGCGGCTTGGCCGCGGCCGCCCCCGCCGGTTTCGTGGCGCGGCCGGGGAGGACGACGCCCGGGTACTGGCGGTCGCCGCCCGGTGCGGCCGCCGGTACCGAATCCGCCGCCGGGCCGGCCGCGGGCAGGGCGGTGACGGAGCCGGATGTGCGGAGCTGCGGTGCAGCGCTGCTCGGGGCGGCGGCCAGGGCGCCGGCGGCCAGGGCGAGTACGCCGCCGGCAGCCAGCAAACGCAGTCGTCCGCGATGTGAAGAAGTCAAGATCCCCCCTGAGGATCGAACCGGGGTCGCCCGGACACGTCTTGCTGCGCCATGGGAGACACGTATTCATACGCAAACGGTTCCATGACCCGATCGGGTGTTCATTCGGGCGTTGCGGCGCCCAAAAGTTCGCAGTGGCGACGTGTCGCTGTGCCCGACACAGGATGCGAACCGGGAGGCTTCGGGAATGATCCACGCCGTCGTCCACGCACTGTCGATCACTCTCTCCATGACGTGGGAGATCACCTGGGCACTGATCCTGGGCTTCGCCCTGTCCGCCGTGGTGCAGGCCGTTGTCCACAAGTCGACGGTGGTCTCGCACCTGGGGGACGACCGCCCCAAGACCCTGGCCGTCGCGGCGGGACTGGGTGCGGCGTCTTCCTCGTGCTCGTACGCGGCGGTGGCGCTGGCCCGCTCGCTGTTTCGCAAGGGCGCGAACTTCACTGCGGCGATGGCCTTCGAGATCGCGTCAACCAACCTCGTGATCGAGCTCGGCGTGATCCTGGCCCTGCTCATGGGCTGGCAGTTCACCGCGGCGGAGTTCGTCGGCGGACCCGTCATGATCATCGCTCTGGCCGGGCTGTTCCGGCTGTTCCTGCGCGACGGGCTGCTGCGCCAGGCGCAGCGGCAGGCCGAACGCGGCGTCGCCGGGTCGATGGAGGGCCACGCCGCGATGGACATGTCCGTGAAGCGTGAGGGCTCCTTCACCCGGCGCCTGCTGTCGGGCGAGGGGTTCACCTCCACCAGTCACGTCTTCGTGATGGAGTGGGCGGCGATCCTGCGGGACCTCGTGGTCGGCCTGCTGATCGCCGGAGCCATCGCCGCCTGGGTCCCCGACTCGTTCTGGAGCGCACTCTTCCTCGACGGCCATCCGCTGGCGTCCAAGCTGATCGGCCCGCTCATCGGCCCGCTGGTCGCGATCGCCTCGTTCGTCTGCTCGATCGGGAACGTGCCGCTCGCCGTCGTGCTGTGGCAGGGGGGCATCAGCTTCGGCGGCGTGGTCGCGTTCATCTTCGCCGACCTGTTGATCCTGCCGATCCTCAACATCTACCGGAAGTACTACGGCGCGCGGACCGCCCTCTTCCTCCTCTGGACCTTCTACACGGCGGCGGTCGTCGCGGGCTACGTCGTGGAGTTCCTCTTCGGCGCTCTGGGGCTCATCCCCGACCAGGCCGACGCCACGATCCCCGCGGAGGGGATCTCCTGGAACTACACGACGTTCCTCAACATCGCGTTCCTCCTGCTCGCCGCCGCGTTCCTGATCCGGTTCCTCCGCACCGGCGGCCGCCGGATGCTCGCCATGATGGGGGGCGGCCCAGGCGCCCAGGAGCACGGTGAGCAGGACCGTCACGGCGGCCACGGCTGACCGGTGGAGGCCGCCGGTGGCCGACGGGCCGGGCCCGCCGTCTCAGGTTGCCGCGTGCTCGTCGAGCGTTATGCCCAGTCCGGCGGCCAGGGCCGTGAGGGTCGGGCCCAGGGGGAGCGCGACCCGGGCGAGAGCGTGCTCGTCGCCGCGGGTGGGGTCGTTGTTGACGATCAGTACGGGCTTTCCGGCCCGGGCAGCCTGCCGGACGAACCGCAGCCCGGACATCACGGTCAGCGAGGAGCCCAGGACCAGGAGCGAGCGTGCCCCACCGACCAGTTCGCGGCAGTGCTCGACCCGCCGCGGCGGAACGGATTCGCCGAAGAACACCACGTCCGGCTTGAGGATGCCGTCGCACCGCTGACACGGCACCACGCGGAAGTCCCCGACCTGCCCGTCGGTGAGGTCGGCGTCACCGTCCGGGTTCAGAGCGGCAGCAACGGGCTCGAATCCGGAATTGGCGTCCGCAAGCCGCAGCGCGACGTCCCGGCGCGATGCGAAGGCGCCGCAGGAAAGGCAGACGACTCGCTCCAGGCTCCCGTGGAGCTCCACCACGCCCTCACTGCCGGCGACCTGGTGCAGCCCGTCGACGTTCTGGGTGATCACGCCCGCGAGCAGGCCACTGTCCCCGAACGCCGCCACGGCCCGGTGCCCGGCATTGGGCCGGGCCCGGCCGAAGGTGCGCCAGCCGAGGTGACTGCGCGCCCAGTACCGGCGCCGGGCCTGTGCGCTGGCAGTGAATTCCTGGTAGGTCATCGGGGTGTGCCGGCTCAGGCTCCCGCCCTCGCCCCGGTAGTCGGGGATGCCCGACTCCGTGGACATGCCCGCCCCGCTGAGCACCAGCACGTCCCCGCCGCGCAGCGCGTCGGCGACCGGCTCCGGATCGGTGGTGCCGGGCCGTAGGCCCACGGGAGGCGTCCAGCTCAGGGTGGGGCGCATGCGCATACCCGCCAGCGTACGCAACAGCCGGCGCGGCGGAGCGGGTCACCGGTTCAGGGCCGGAATGGGATTCAGGTCGCCCGAACGGCGCAAGGGCCGTACGGCAGGGTGTGGGACCGCGACCTCCCTGTCCAGGGGCGGGTCGGGGCGGTGGCCGGCTCGCTCCGCGCCGGGCCGGCCGGGAGGTCGGGGCGCCGGTCCGGCTCTACGCTCCGGTGCCATGAGCCCCGTACACGGCGATCCGCACTCCGGACCCACACGTCGCGCCCTCCTCACCGCCGGCGCGGGAGCCGCGCTCCTGGCGGGCTGCGCCCCCGGCGGCGCCCCCGGCGCCCCGGCCGCGGCCACCAGCAGCTCGGCCGCCGCTGCGGGCGGCGGCCTCACCCCGGGCGCGATGACGCTGTTCAAGGACCCCGCGTACAACTTCAACGGACTCCTCGCGCTCGGCGGCTCGGGCGCCGGCGCCGCGGAGGTCGGCGAGGTCCTGACGGCCGTGAACGCGATCAACGCAGCCGGACTGACGGCGCAGTCGTACGTCAAGACGTTCCGCAGCCTCGGCGACCAGCTCATGGCGGCGCCCCCGGGCGCCCCCGCCGACGGCCGGACCAAGCGCTTCCGGGCCCTGCGCGCGGCCCAGTACTACGGCCAGGCGCTGTTCTTCGTCCTGGGCTCGGACGACCCCGGCAGCGAGGAGCAGCTCTACAAGGCGGGACGCGCCGCCTGGGACGCCTTCTGCGACCTGTGCGAGCCCGCCCCGGTGAAGGCGAAGGTGCCCTACGGGACCACACCGCTGCCGGTGTGGTTCTTCCGGCCCGACACGTCCGGCGCCCCGCGCCCGACGGTGATCCTGACCAACGGCAGCGACGGCCAGAACGTCGACATGTGGACGTACGGGGTCCCGGCCGCGCTGGAACGGGGCTGGAACGCGCTCGTGTACGACGGACCGGGCCAGGGACAACTGCTCTTCGTGGACCGTGTGGTGTTCACCCCGACCTGGGAGCGGGTCGTCACGCCCCTCGTCGACTGGCTGACGGCCCGCTCGGACGTGGACTCCCGCAGGATCGCCCTGACGGGCCTGAGCATGGCGGGCGACCTCGCTCCGCGGGCCGCGGCGTTCGAGACGCGCATCGCCGCCCTGGTGGCGATGCCGGGCTGCGTGGAGCCGTGGCTGGGCTTCCCGCCCGAGATCCGGAAGATCCTCACCCCGGACAAACAGCAGACGAACGACATCTGGAACAAGGAAGTCGTCCCCGAACTGCCCCCGGACGCGGCTGATGTGATGAAGAAGCGGTTCGAACCGTTCTCCGTTCCCGCGATGCTCGAAGCCCGCCAGGGCAAGCTGTTCACCGACTTCTACACCCCGGCCACCCGCGTCAAGGCTCTGACCATCACGGACGTCGTCGGCCGCATCAAGGCGCCGACCCTGGTGCTGGATTACGAGGGCGAGCAGTTCTACCCCGGCCAGCCGCGCCGCATGTACGACGCCCTCACCTCGCCGAAGGACTACCTGAAGCTGACGGCGGCCCAAGGGGCGCAGCTGCACTGCTCCCCCATGGCCCCGCAACTGCACTGCGAGGTCGTCTTCGACTGGCTCGGCAAGACGCTGGGCTCGTAGGCCGGACAATGGGCCCGGCCGGCCGTCAGTTCTTCTTCAGCTCCTCGGCGAGCATCACGAGGATGCCGCTGGGACCGCGGACGTAGGTGAGCTTGTAGACGTCCTCATAGGTGGCGACGCCGCGAAGCGGACGGCATCCGTGCTTCGCGGCCGTCTCAAGGGCTTTGTCGATGTCGTCGACCGAGAAGGCGACGCGATGCATGCCGATCTCGTTGGGACGGGTGGGTTCCGACTCGATCGCTTCGGGGTGGATGTACTCGAAGAGCTCAAGGCGACCTTGACCGTCCGGCGTCCTGAGCATCGCGATCTTGGCGTGATTGCCATCGAGGCCGACGGCGGTGTCGGTCCACTCACCACTGACCGTGTCACGGCCGACGACCGTGAGGCCGAGGTCCGTGAAGAAGGAGATCGCTGCTTCGATGTCGCGAACGGCGATCCCGACGTTCTCGAGTTTGATGGCCATGCGCTGCATGCTAGCGAGCCGGGCCGATCGGGCACCTCCGGCACCGCGGACCCCCGTCCTTCCGCTACCCGCGGGGGACGGCGAAGTCCGTGAGCAGCGCGGCGCCCGGCCCGAGGTCCGACCAGGGGCCCCGCAGGGTCAGTACGGCCACTGCCGAGGTCGGGAACTTGGTGCGGACGCGCTCCAGGGCATCCCCCTCGGCCGCCCCTGCGGCCAGCAGCACCAGGTCTTCCAGGCCCGGGTTGTGCCCGACCAGCAGCAGGGTGCCCGCCTCGGGAGAGACCTCGCGGACGACGTCGAGGAGGTCCTGCGCGTCGGCCGCGTACAGGCGCGGGTCGTGCCGGACGGGCGGCATGCGGTCCAGCTCCGCCGCGGCCAGATCCCAGGTCTCACGGGTGCGGCGTGCCGGGGAGCACAGCACGAGATCCGGTACGCCGAAGGAGCGGGCGAGCAGCCGGCCGGCCGCGGGCGCGTCGCGCAGCCCGCGGGGTCCCAGCGGGCGGTCGTGGTCGGGAACCCCGTCCGGCCAGGCGCTCTTGGCGTGTCGCAGGATCACGAGCCGGCGCGCCGCGCCGTCCGCCCCCGCATCCCGTACGTCGTGAACCTCGGGAACTCGGTCGCTGTGCCTCATACCCCGAGCGTAGGGCCCGGGACCGTGAACGGCTCCGTTCGTCGCGGGTGAAGGGGAGTCGCGGGCTGGAAGTCCCCGCCGGTCAGGCGAGCTCCTGGCGCGCGGGCGCCTTCCGCGTCTTCACGCCGGCGAGGACGAGTGCCAGCCCCACGGCGACGACGCCGAGGTAGGCGGCGGAAGGAAGGTCGACGAGCTTGTGCAGCCAGCCCCACTCCGTGCCGAAGAAGGTCTGCGAAGCGAAGCTGACGAGGCCCTGGGCTCCTATGACGTAGCCGATGCTTTCGATGGTGTATCCGATGGTTGTTCGCACGGATCAACCCTCTCGCGGCGGTTCCGCAAGATCGTCCTCCGCAGGGCCGAGAACACAGTAGGCCGAAGGATGCAGTCGCTCGCGGTCTGCGGCGGTCAGATGCCGGTGGTGGACGGCCTGGTGAGAAGGGCCCATTCGTGGCGTCGGACGGTGTCGGGGGCGGTGCGTCCGGCGAGGACGTCGCAGAGGAGCTCCGCGCAGGCACGTCCGTACGCGGCCGGTCGGAGGTCGACGGCGGTGGTGGGCGGGTTGGTGTTGCGCGCCGCGGATCCGTCGACGCAGGTCGCGACCAGCAGGTCGGTTCCGACGGTCATGTGGTGGGCTGCGGCGGCCCGCAGGACTCCGGGGGCCGTGCCGTCCGGGGCGCAGATGACGGCGTCGATCGAAGGATCGGCGGTGAGGAGTTCGAGGGTGGCCGCTTCGGTGTCGGTGGGGGTGGCGGCGAACGGCACGGTGCGCAGGGCGACTTCGGTGCCGTTGGCGGCGCCCCAGGCCGTGGCGGTCGCGCGAAGTGCCTGGGCCCAGGACGAGCTGCCTTCGGGGGCGAGGAGGGAAGGTCGGCGGGCGCCGCGGTCGCGTACGTGGTCGAGGAGCGTGGTGAGGGAGGCTGCGTTGTCGCAGACGACGGCTCCGGTGGGGGTGGGTGAGGGGCCGAGGTAGCGCTCACCGGTGACCACGGGGACGCCGGAGCCGAGGAGCCCGGGTACGGCGGTGTCGTCGATCTCGGGGTCGATGACGAGGAGGCCGTCGACGCGGGAGGCCAGGGGGCCGGAGGAGCCGGAGGAGTGGGTGGGGCCGAGGGGGCCGAAGGAGCGGGTGGAGCCGCCTGTCGGGGCCAGCAGGACCACGTCGAGGCCTTCCTCCTGGGCGCGCTCGACGGCTCCGAAGGCCAAGGTCATGTAGTAGTCGAGCCGGGTCGCGGTCCTGGGCAGGTGGAGGCCGATGGCTCCGGTGCGGGCTCGGCGCAGTCGCTGGGCGGCGCTGTTGGGGCGGTAGCCCAGTTCCTCGGCGATCGCGCGGACCCGGTCCCGGGTGGTTTCCGCGACCCGGCCGGAGCCTTGGAGGGCGTCGGAGACCGTGCTCTTGGAGACGCCTGCGGCATGGGCGACGTCGAGCAGGGTCACGGTGCGGGGGGTCGGGGTGGTCACGTCTCCGGATTCTAGACGTTCGAGCCCAGCCTTGCCGGAACGTTCCGGCAAGGCTTACATTCGGTTGTGCCGGTACGGTAAGGCAACGGGGTGGACCAGCCCCCGCCGCGCCCCAAACC
>NZ_JBHYXN010000055.1:13130-19127 GCF_042752335.1 Streptomyces sp. NPDC059355
TTATACTTGTTTTTTACTTTTTTTTTTTTTTTGTTCTGTTTTGTGTTTTTTTTTTTTTTTATTTTTTGGTGTGTGTGGTTGGGGTGGTGCCTCCAGGCCCCCCCACGGGGGTGAACCGCCGCCCGCAGCGCCACATCCCCTGCTCCCCACCGCTCCTGCGGGGAGGCGCCCACCAGCCGTCCCGCCGCCCCCGCCCGCCCCTCACGGGGCTCTTTTTCGCACCAGTCATCTGACTGTAATTTCAGTCAATACTTTCTCACCGGAAAGCGGTCCGCCCATGAACGCGTTCACACTCCTGACCTCCTACGGATCCCCGCTCGGCTCCCCCGGCCGCACCCAGCCGGCCGAACGCGATGCCCTGCGCGTAGGCCTCGTCCAGATGCGCTGGCACGCCGACCCGGCGCAGCACGACGACCACCTGCGGGAGGGCGTGCGACTGGCCGCCGCCGAAGGCGCCGCGGTCGTGTGCCTGCCGGAGCTGACGCGCAGCCCGTACTTCTGCAACACCGACGACCCGATGGCCGACGGCGCCGCCGGCCACCTCGAGGACGTCGAGACCGGCCCCACCGTCTCCCTCGCGGCCGAACTGGCCACCGAGCTGGGCATCACCGTCCACGCCTCCCTGTACGAGCGCGCCGAGGACGGCGGCCTCGGCTACAACACAGCCGTGTGCGTGGACTCCGACGGCAGGCTGATCGCCCGGACCCGCAAGAACCACATCCCCGCCTTCCCCGGCTACCGCGAGGACCTCTGCTTCCGGCCCGGTGACAGCGGGTTCCCGGTACTGGCCCACGAGGGGGCCCGGTTCGGGTTTCCGACCTGCTGGGACGAGTGGTTCCCCGAGCTGGCCCGCGCGTACTCCCTGGCCGGGGCGGAGATCCTGGTCCACCCGACCGCGATCGGCTCCGAGGTGGACCTCCCGGACTTCGACACCCGGCCCATGTGGGAGCACGCCATCAGCGCCAACGGCCTCGCGAACGCCCTCTTCATGATCGTGCCCAACCGCATCGGCACCGAGGGCCGCTCCACCTTCTACGGGTCCTCGTTCATCTCCGACCCCTACGGCCGCGTCATGCTGCGCGCCCCGCGCGACCGCGAGGCCGTCCTCGTCGCCGACCTCGACCTCGACCAGCGCCGCGACTGGCTGAACTTCGGCCTCATGCAGACCCGCCGCCCGGAGCTGTACGGGGCGCTGACGGATCGACTCGACGTGCCGGCGGTCCGAGAAGTTCATTTCCGCAGGTAGGGCGGCGAGCCCCGGGGCAATACGGGTGAACCATGATCACGACACTGGTAACGGTGCGTAGCCGCCTGTTACGTTGCGTTTGCATCCAGTTCGGATGCGAACTCCCGTTCGTCGTGTCACCCCGGAAGGGGCCTACCAGGCATGCGCAGAATTCCCCGTATCCCCATCGTCATGTCCATCGCGACACTGGCCCTCGTCTGCGGCCTGCCGCCCGCGGCGGCGCTGACCGGCCCACCGGCCCACGTCCACCGCATCACCGCCCTCGGGGCGCCCCTCGACGACGAGGAGCCCTGCCCCGGAGGAGAGGCCAAGCCCTGCTCGGCCTCTCCCGAAGAGCGCGGGTCCGTCGACAAGGACCGTGACGCCGCGAAGCAGGACAGCGCCGCCGCCAAGCAGGACATCGCGGCGGCCAAGCAGGCGGCCCAGAAGTGCACGGCGGAATCCAAATCGTGCATGACGGACCTGATCGGCGGCGGCGCGACGCAGGAGACCGACATGGCACAGGCCCGCGGCGAGATGGGCGCCATGCGGCCCGAGCCGTCCGGCAACGCCGAATCCGCCCTGTCGGGCAGCTGCGCCTCCTTCGCTGCCGACCTGCCGGCCGGACTGTCCCAGTCCACGGAACTGACCTCTCTGTGCGGGGAGATGAACCGGTGAAGACGATCACTCACGCCCCGGGCCGACGCGCGGCCCTGGCCGTCGGCGCGGCCGTCCTCGCGCTCACGTGCACCACCACCGCCTTCTCGTACGCCGCCACGCCGCCCGAGGTGCCGACCCCCGTCGGCTACGAGGGCACGACACCGCTCGCCTCGACGCAGAAGGTCACCGAGTACTGCGCCTCGCACCCCGGAGGCTGCCGGTTCGAGATCAACCGCGCCGCGTCGGGCGAGTACTACAGCGCCGTCAAATCCCTCGGGAACGCGGTCGTGAACTGCACCAAGGACGCCATCACGGTCGCCCGCGAGGTCACCCTGCGCACGTCGAGCACCGACAACCTCGGCGGCGAGATCACCGGGAAGATCTCGATCGAGGGAACGATCAGCACCTCCGGCGAGGTCACGGCCGGCGTCGACGCGAAGGCCAAGGGCGAGTTCTCCACCCCGGACAAGTCGAAGGGCCCGACCGCGACCGTCGGCGCCGAGGCCGGAGCCTCGGGCAGCGGGAAGCTCGCCGGATCCCTCGGCGTCAAGGGAGCCTTCGAAGGCGCATTCAAACTCGCCTACCAGCGATCCTGGACGACCGAGCACATCGAGAAGACCACCTACAACACCACCGTGCGCCCCGGCGACGCACTCGTCTTCGGCGCCAGCTCCGCCATGCAGCGCATCGCGGGAGAGATCACCACGGGCAGCGGCCTCGGCATCCGCAAGGTCGTCGTCGACGGCCCCTCCACCGTGAACTCCAGCACCTTCGTCGCGGACACCTTCACCGTGCCCGGCAACACCTGCGACCGGCTGCGGCCCGAGGGCAAGACCGGAACCGAGGACACCACGGCCCCCGCCCCGCCCCGCGGCCTGACGCCCGCGAACCTGCCCGAGGGCTCCCGGTTCAAGGACCGCGACGTGCTCGCCCCCGGCACGCCCTGACCGCCCGCCGCACCCCCTGGAGACCGTCATGAAGACCCGCCGGAGCGCTGCCGGACCTGCCCTCACCACCCTCACCCGTACCGCTCTCACCCGTACCGCCCCGGTCATCGGCCTGGGCCTGTGCTTCGGACTGCTCGGCGGCGCGACCGCCGCCCAGGCCTCCGCCGCCGTCCCGGCCACCCGGGCGGCCGCCGCCCCCGTACCGGTCACCGTCCTCAACGGCGACTTCGCCCAGCCCGCCTTCACCGGCGTCAACACCGGCGCCAACCCGTACGCCTGGTCGGTCGGTTCCACCTCCGGCACCGGCACGACCGGCGGTGTCTGGCGCTGGGACGCCGCCACCGGCGGCCACCCCGGCGGCCTGACGGCCGCGATGCTCCGCCTCCCCGGCGAAGCCTCGTACGGTCTCAAGCAGCGGCTGCGCGGAGTACGCTCCGGGGCGCGCGTCACCGTCACCTACGACGAGAGCCCCAGCGTCTCGAACTACTGCACCGCCGCCGCACTCGAAAAGGGCCAGACCTACACCGTCCAGGGCGAGGGCGGCCCCCTCACCGACCGGACCACCCTGCCGACCACCGAGAAACTGCCCAGCAACTACTGGAAGCCGGCCTGGCGTACCGGGGTGGCCCTCGCCTTCACCGCCGCAGCCAACGAGCCGCTGCTCACCTTCGTCTCCACCGTCGCCGCCGCCCAGAACAACAACGGCTACTGCGGCCCGCTCATCACCAACGTCCGCGTCACCCAGGAGCCGCCGCCGGTCGACAAGACCATCCCGGCCGGCGCCCTGCCTGCCTCCGAGGCCTTCTACGGCAACGACCGCCGAACCCCGGCGGACGCCGTCGCCTACTGCAACGGAGCGGTGAACCGCCGCACGTTCACGGCCGAGGAGGACTACTCGTTCAGCTACTACGCCCCCGCCCGCGTCGCCGCCGAGACCTACTTCAACTGCACCCGCAACACCCTGAACCGCACCCGCCCCGTCTCCACCGCCAACCGCTCCTACGGTGACCTCCCCGCGGCCGCCGGCCTGCCCGGCAGCGGCACCGGAGCGCCGAGCAACATGGCCCAGCAGTACACGCAGGGCACCGGCCTCGCCCCCGCCTGGAGCACCACCCAGGAACGCCCGGTCACCGAGATCGTCCAGCCGGCCGAAGCCTCCTGGATCGAGACCCAGGCCGGTCGCCGGCGCACCGAAGGATGGTTCGACGCCACCACCAAGGCCACCGACCCGAATTACGACTGGCGCCTCCACACCGTCATCGACCACCCCTCCACCGACCTGTCCGACCGGATCTACCAGCGCACCGGCCCCCTGACCGCCTCGGAGAAGCAGCGCTGCCAGTCCGACCGCCCCAACGCGACCACCCCGGTCGGCGCGAACGCCCCCGCCGGCGCCGAGCGCTGACCCACCCCCGAGGTCCGAGCCCCGCCGCACCGGACCGTGCGGCAGGGCCGGAACTCCGCCGCGGCCGCCGGCTCCGCTTCAGGAAACGCGTAGACACGGGTGGCGCCTCTTCGTGAGCGTGGGCGGTACGCGGGTGCAGACGCCGGTGAAGCGGCTGCTCGGCTCCCCCGGAGCCGGCCACTCGGAAGCCTGCGGCCGAAGGCCGGCAGGAAGGGGTCTTGGGCGGCGCCGTATACGGGGAAGGCGGCTTCACCCGTGCTGCCGCCCGGCTGCATCTGGCGCAGCCCGGCCTCGGCGCTCAATCCCAGAGTTGGAGAAGGAGCTCGGGCAACCCCTGCCCGACCGGTCCGCCCCGGCCTGCCGGCCGGTTCTTCACGCCTTTGCGTCGACCGACTCCACCAGCCTGACCATGACCTCGACCGCCTCGTCGTCCGTGAGCCCTTGCTCCCGACACAGAGAGCGCCACGTCGAGAACGCGGTGGCATGCCCGATCAGCGCCCGCCGGACCGGGGCGTCGACCGCGGGCCAGGCACCGGCCAGCACCTCGACGTACGTACGGCTCGTCTGCCCTCGGGCCTCGCGCACCGCCTCGGGTACGGCGTGCTGGTCGCGGATGACGAGCGTCAGCATCTGCTCGCCGGCGCGATAGAAGCGGTAGAGGTCGGCGAGCCCGGCCGTCAGCCGCTCCACGGGATTCGCGAGCGTGGCCCACATCTCGGGCCGGGGCAGCTTCTGCCGCGAGAGCCAGTGCCCCGAACACGCCTCGAACAAGGCGTTCCCATCCGGAAAATGCCGGTACACGGTCAGCCGAGTGACGCCGGCGCGCTCGGCTATCGCCGCGATGCTCGTCGACGCCGGGCCCGCGGTGCCGTGCAGATGCACGGCGGCTTCGATGATGCGCTGCCTCGTACGGCCCACGTCCTCGGCGCGTTTGCGCATCTCATAGCCACGCGGTGCCGTCGAACGCTGCTGATCACTCAATTCTTGACGTCCTGGCGTGTGCGGTGGAGACTTTTCAGGAGAACACCAGTGTATCTCCAAATTCTGTCGAGGAGTGATCGCCATGACAGAGCCGCTGGCCCCGCCGCTCACCATCGTTCGTCCCGGCGAGGGCTCCGAGGGCTTCCTCGGCTCGATCGGGGTCGCCTTCAAGCTGTGGGGGGAAGACACCGACGGGTCGGTCTCCGTCGTCGAGCACCCCTTCCCGGTCGGGGCACTGGTGCCGCCGCACCTGCACACCCGGGAAGACGAGTACTCGATCGTCACCGAAGGCGAGATCGGGTTCCGTTCCGGCGACCGTGAAACCGTTCTGGGTGCCGGCGGCTACATCACCAAGCCGCGCGGGGAACTGCACACGATGTGGAACGCCGGGTCCGTCCCCGCCCGGATGATCGAGATCATCAGTCCGGCCGGATTCGAGCACTTCTTCCGCGAGATGACCGAGATGCTCGCCGACGGGCAGCCGCCGCCCGAGGGCGCGATACCCGTACTCGCCACCAAGTACGGGCTCGCGCTCGGGCGGCCCGCCTGGCTGCCCGACGTCATCGCCAGGTACGGCCTGACGCCCCCGCCCGGCCTCTGACCGGGCACCTGACCGCGCCGCTCGGATGCCGCGAGGCCCCCCGGGGCGAGCGTTGCCCCGGAGGGGCCTGCGAACCGGCTCTCCGGCGGGTCAGCCGACGCGCTCGATGCGCGCCCTGCGGATCAGGTTCTTGCCCGGCTCCCGCACCTTGTCGAAAGCCGAATTGTTCAGCAGCACA
>NZ_JBHYXN010000055.1:19222-50357 GCF_042752335.1 Streptomyces sp. NPDC059355
GCACACAACTACCCGACGGCCCGTTCACCGCCACCGTCGTCGACTGACCGTTGTCCAGATTGGTCACCTTCAACTTCGTCCCCACCGGAAACGTCCCACTACTCGCCGCCGGCGCACCCCCCTCCCCCGACAAGGTCACCGTCGACCCCTGACACACCACCTGCCCGGTGGCCGGCGGCACCTGCACGCCACTCGTACCGGCCGCACCCGTCGCACCCGTCGCACCGGCCGGCGCGGGGCCGCCGCCCACCCGCTCGATGCGCGCCCTGCGGATCAGGTTCTTGCCCGGCTCCCGCACCTTGTCGAAAGCCGAATTGTTCAGCAGCACACAACTACCCGACGGCCCGTTCACCGCCACCGTCGTCGACTGACCGTTGTCCAGATTGGTCACCTTCAACTTCGTCCCCACCGGAAACGTCCCGCTACTCGCCGCCGGCGCCCCTGCCTCCCCCGACAAGGTCACCGTCGACCCCTGACACACGACGTCGGGGGCGGCCGCGTTGCCCGTCGCCATCGTCGTGACGACCGCTCCGGTCACCAGGGCTCCCGTGACGCCAGAGAGCACGAGCTTCTTCTTGAGACTCATGGTCCGCTTTCGGGACATTGACACTCCTCGATCGGATGGATACTGGCCTCCCCCGTCCTGCTTACGGCCTCCATCACGCGCGATTCCAATCCTTGTCGCCGTCTTACAAATCCATCCGTGCGGAGGTTTCGGACGCCGCGCGGCCTGCCGCGGTGGTCCAGGCACCCTCGGAGCGCGCGCAAAGGCGCAGGTGAACGACCCGGCACCTGTCGTCGTCGAAGGGCGTGCAGCGCCGATGCCGTCCGCTGCCCGGCGCGGAGGCGAGGTGACCACAGTCAGGCTTAAGGCTCAGCTGATCCCCCCTTAAGCTCCGGGCCGGCACCGCATTCCGACCGCGTAACGACCACGCCCCGGCCGGCTGGGCCCCATGTGACCATCCCATGATCCTTTCGTTGTCCGCACCGTGGGACAACGTGAAGGCTCCGGAACCGGGCTGCGCCAGGCTGAGGCGATCATCGTCGAGCGCTACCCCCAACTGCTGCGTCTGGCCTACCTGGTGCTGCCGCCGGACCTCGACCGGCACACGCGGCTGTTGCGCGCCCACCGTGCCGTACAGCACTCCCTGCGGGCCGCGGGGCGCCGTGCACGGCAGGGCGGGGACCCGCTGGCAGCCGTACGGGCCGAGGTGGTGCGGCACGCGGCCGGACGGCTGCGCGGGCCGTTGCCGCCGTGGGTCTGGGGGCTGCGGATGTGGCCCAGCGCCGAGGGGCTCGACGAGGCGGCCCGGGGGCTCGCGGAGCTGACCCCGTACGCGCGCGCCGCGTACGTACTGTGCCGGTTCGACGGACTGGGCGAGGACGCCGCGGCGGGGGTCCTGGAGCAGGCCGGTGCCGGTGATCCGGCGGGCGGGGTACGGGCGGCCCGCTCGGCCGCAGCCGGACCGGGGGCCGCCGGCGTGGCGCCCGGGGCCGCGGATGCGGCGGGACCCGGCACGGAGACGGATCCGGGTTCCCCAGGGGGACCCGGCGGCGGTACGGGGTCCCGCGCCGACGGCAGTGCCGGACTGTCGGCCGGTGCGGGGCCGCGGTCCGGAAGCGAAACGATCTTGCACCCGGCAGACGTCCACACCCGTCCCACCGATCTGCTGCTGCGCCGCACCCGCGTCCGCGCCGCCTGGGGCCTGGCTGCCGTCCTGCTGCTGGCCGCCGGGCTCACCCGGGCCACCGCCGACGGGCCGGACTCCGGGCTCCCCGCCCCGTACGCCGGAGCTCCCGCCGCCCGCGCGGCCCTCGATCCCGCGCGCCTGGTCCAGGTGCCCGCGGGGGCCTGGTCCGACACCGGCCGCGTGGACTTCACCGCCTGGCCGGCCCGCGGTCCGCGCACCGGGGACCGGGCCCTCCTCACCCGCGCACTGGGCGCCTGGGCGGCGCCGGCCCCGGACACGGCCGTCGCCGTCGCGCCCGGCGTCTCGGCGGAGCCGCCGGGGCACCCGCCGCAGCTGCTGTTCGCGGGGGATCCGGGGCCGGGGGCCCTCGTCGTCGTGTTCCTCGACGCCGACCGGATCGTCCGCTACACCGAACAGGGCGGCCGCCGGAGCCTCGACATCGCCCGGACCGGCGATGCCGACGTCACCACGGCGGCAGCCGTCACCCTGACCCGGGACGCAGGCACGGCCCGTCGGCTCCTCGCGCCCTGGATCGCCGCCGCGGGGGTCCGGGACCTCACCGCCCCCGCCGGCGCCGCCCGGCCCCTGCCGATCGGCCCCGACGGAACGGTCACCACCGAACTCCCGCGCGGGGCAGCGGGCGAACGCACGGGCGATGCCGCCGCGCGCGGTGCCGGGGGCGAGGGCTGCGGACCGCGCCCGGTCCTCGAGGTCGTCTCCTCGCCGAGGATCGTGGAGAAGCACGCCTTCCTCCTCGCCGACCTCGGTGGACTGCTCCCCGTCCACCTCACCTACACCCCGCCCGCCGAGGGCGCCGACCAGCCGCCGGCCCGCCAGCCCCGCGAGGCGACGGGGCCCGCCGCCCTGGCCCGCTGGGCCCAGGAGGCCTGCACACTGGGCGAGGTGGACGGGCGCGCGGTCCGGGCGGTCAACCTGTGGGACTTCGCCGTCACGGAACTCCCCGAGAGCACCGGGCGAGCCGTCTGGTCCTGCACCCGCGCCACCCACCGGGACGGCCGGGGCGACGTCCGGATCCGGCTCCGGCCACCGGCAGGGGCCTCACTGGCCGTGGCGCACGCCGAGTCCACCGCAGCCTGCGGGCGGTTCGGGCAGCACCTCCTCGCGGCGACGCTCTGGCGGGCTCCGTCCGGCCACGGCTACCAATTGGCCGCGGGCAGCCGGGAGGTCGCGGAGATCACCGCCACGGGATCACTGCACACCCGTACGATCGGCCGGACGCTCACCGTCCCGGCACCCCCGGCCCCCGCTCCCCCGGCCGCCCTCACGGCGACGCTGCGCAGCGGCGCGGTGATCACCGCTCTGGACGCCCGCGGCGGCGGCCGGGACTGACCGGGTCACCGTGGCTGACCGGCCCCGACGCCCGCGACGCGGCGGTGGCGGTGGCGGTGGCGGTGGCGGTGGCGGTGGCGGTACGAAACCGGGCGGTCAGGCCGCCGCTTTGCTCGGAAGGCCGTGGGTGGTGACGACTCGGGCGCTGCCGTCGGCCAGTCGGTAGGACAGGCCCACGACGGCGGTGCGCCCCGCCGTGACCTGGTCGGCGATGACGCGGGAGCGGTCCAGGAGGAGGTCGACGGTGTGCCGTATGTGCTCGGCGATGATGTCGTTCTCGTCGGTGAGGCCCGCGGCGCGGGCGGCCAGCACGCTGGGGGTGACCCGTTCGATGACGTCGCGTACGTATCCCGTGGCGCTGACGCCGTCGGTCAGGGCGGCGCGCGCCGCGGCGACCGCGCCGCACGTGTCGTGGCCCAGGACGATGACCAGCGGGCAGTCGAGCACGCTCACCGCGTACTCGATGCTGCCCAGGACCTCTGGACCCGCCACGTGGCCCGCGGTGCGGACGACGAACAGGTCACCCAGGCCGCGGTCGAAGATGATCTCGGCGGCCAGCCGTGAATCGGAGCAGCCGAAGAGCACGGCGAAAGGGCGCTGAGCCGGCGCCGTCTCGGTACGGCGTGCGGCGTCCTGGTTCGGGTGCTCGGACGATCCCGCGGTGAAACGGCGGTTGCCGGCCAGCAGCAGCTCGAAGGCATCGGACGGGGTGGGAGACGGCGAGGTGCTCATGACCGCAGGCTACGACCCCGTCCGGACTGCCACACCGCGGGGGCCGTGCGGCAGTCGTACCGAAGGGGCGGCCCCGACCGTGGGGAGGGTCGGGGCCGTGGCTTCAGGCGGGGAGGGCCATCAGCAGCAGGGGGGCGGTGGTGGGCTGCGGGGAACCGCCGGCCGGTTCGAGGGTCAGGCCGACGGCGGCCGCGTCGGCGGTGTCTCCGTCGAGCAGGACGGTGCCGTCCTGGCGGATGAACCCGGCCGGGCGCATGGTCCCTTCGTGGTCGAGCCACAGCTGGTACGTCTTGCCCGCGGGCGGTGCGGGCAGGCCGGAGGCGGTGAAGACCGCCCTGTTCTGCAGGCCGGAGGCAACGACCGAGGCCAGGGCTCCGTTGCCGGCCCGGCCGTGGACCGTGCGGGCGTCCGGCGCGGCCAGGACGCCGCTGACGGCGTCCAGAGCCTGCTCGCTCTGCCGGGCCCGCTGCTCCAGCTGCTGCTTCTCCTGGTGCTGCCAGGCCGCCAGGCCGGCGAACGAGGCCGCCGCGGCCAGGCTCGCGGCCAAGGCCATCGGCAGCGCCTTGCGGCGCAGCACACCGCGCAGCGGGACGGGTGCGGCCGCGGGAACCGGGGGCGGGAGCTGTCGTACGTGATCGACGGCCGCCAGCGTGCGCTCTTTCATCGGGACGGGCGCGGCTCGGGCCACGGAGGCCGCCAGACGCGCGGCGGTGGCCTGGAAGTCGGCCACGTCCTGCCGGCAGGCTTCGCATGCGGCCAGGTGGGCGGCGTACTGCGCGCGCTCGCCGGGATCCAGGGCGTCCAGCGCGTAGGGCGCGGCCAGGCCGTGGGCATCGGATGCGTGATTCACGTGGTCACCCCCATGCAGTCGCGAAGCCGGATCAGCCCGTCGCGCATGCGTGTCTTGATGGTCGGAAGCGGCGTGCGAAGCGTCTGGGCGACTTCACGGTAGGTCAGACCGCCGTAGTAGGCCAGGGTTACGGCCTGGCGCTGGAGTTCGGTCAGGCCGCGCAGACAGCGGCGTACCTGCTCGCTCGCCAGGCGGGTCTCGACCTCCTCGGCAACCTCGTCGAACGCCGTTTGGTGCTCGCGGGCCGCCTGGGCCTGCTCGCGGTCGGCGGAGGCCTGTGCCGAGCGGACGCGGTCGACCGCCCTGCGGTGGGCGATGGTCGACGCCCAGGTACTCACGCTGCCCGCCTCGGGCCGGTAGCGGGCGGCCTGCCGCCACAGGTCGATCATGACCTCTTGGGCCACCTCTTCCGACTGGGCAGGGTCTCGCACGACCCGGACCACGATCCCGAAGACCATGGGTGCGAGGGCGTCGTACAGGGCCGAGAAGGCCTGCTTGTCGCCGCGCGCGACCTGCAGCATGAGCTCGGCGAGGTCCGCGGGGCGGGCGTGGCCGGAGGAACCGATCGGGTGGGGCTGGTTCATCGGGAGCGGCTCGTTCACAGGGCGGGCTCCGGCCGCGGCAGCCGGGTACAGGGGCGGCCGGGGCCGGCCTCCCGGGGGCGGGGTGTCCATGGCATGGGAGTCCTTCGTGATTCGGGCGCTGCCGGGCCGCCGCCTCGGGGCGGTCCGGCCGCAGAGCCGTGCGGAGTGCCTCTCACCCGTACTTCGTAGCGGAAGAGCGTCCGGATGGGGTGGCAGGGGCGTCACCGTCGCAGACGCGCCGTGGCCCTGGCGGCCACGAAAAGGCGCCTGTCACTCGTTCGGGTGACAGACCAATCCACCGGTCGGGTGGAGGCGAATGCCGGGTGTGAGCAGCTTCCGCACCACCTTCCTCCGCACCGCCCGTGGGGCGCTGGCCGGGCTTCTGGCCGGGTTCGGCGCGCTGGCCGCCGCCGAGCTGGCCGCCGGTCTCGTGCGGCCGGCCGCCGGGCCGGTGACGGTGGTCGGCGGTGCGGTGATCGACCGGACCCCGGCGGCGGTGAAGGACTTCGCGATCCGCACGTTCGGCGAGAACGACAAGACCGCCCTTCAGGTCGGCATCCTGCTCGTGCTGGCATTGTTCGCGGTCGTCCTGGGAGTCGTGTCGCTGCGGTACCGGCGTGCGGGGGCGGCCGGGGTCCTGGTGTTCGGGGTCGTCGGCGCGGCCGCGGCCCTGAGCCGGCCCGATTCCGCGGGTGCCGGTGACGCCCTCCCCTCCGTCGTGGGCGCCCTCACGGCCGCGGCCGTCCTGTACGGCCTGGCCGGCAAAGCCGCCCCCGTCGGCTCCACTTCAGGTGACACGGGCACCGGGAGCGGCTGGAGCCGACGGGGGTTCCTCGTCGCGGCGGCCGTGACCGCCGCGGCCGCCACCGGAGCCGGTGTGGCAGGCCGTGCTCTGGCCGGGCGGCGCGGCCGGGGCGCCGTGGCCTCCCGCGACGGCCTCGTGCTGCCCGCCCCCGCCTCACCGGCGCCCGCGGTGCCGGCCGGAGCCCGGCTGAAGGTTCCGGAGATCAGCGCCTTCACGACGCCCAACGGGGACTTCTACCGGGTCGACACCGCCCTTGTCGTACCCGAGGTCGACGCCGGCACCTGGCGGCTGCGGATCCGGGGGAAGGGCGTCACACGGCCCCGCAGCTACACCCTCGCCCAGCTTCTGGCCCGGCCGCTGATCGAGCGCGACATCACCCTGACGTGCGTGTCCAACGAGGTGGGCGGGCCCTACGCCAGCACCGCCCGCTGGCTCGGCGTCCCCCTGGCCGCCCTGCTCGCCGAATGCGGTGTCCGTCCGCCCTCGACGGGCGGCAGGGCCGATCAGTTGGTCGCCCGCTCCGTGGACGGCATGACCCTCGGCTCCCCCGTCGAGGACGTGATGGACGGGCGCGACGCGATGCTCGCGGTCGGCATGAACGGCGAGCCGCTGCCCTTCGCGCACGGCTATCCCGTCCGGATGCTCGTACCGGGCCTGTACGGCTACGTGTCCGCCTGCAAGTGGATCACCGAGATCGAGCTGACGACCTTCGATGCCTACGACCCGTACTGGGTGAAGCGGAAGTGGGCCGGCCGGGCGCCGATCAAGACGCAGTCCCGGATCGACACCCCGAAGCCCTTCGCCCGCCCCGCCGCCGGCACCGTCGTGATCGCCGGCGTGGCCTGGGCGCAGCACCGCGGCATCGCCCGCGTCGAGGTCCGTATCGACGACGGGCCCTGGCAGGACGCCGACCTCGCCGCGCAGCACACCCCCGACACCTGGCGCCAGTGGTCCTACCCCTGGCGGGCCGCCCCCGGCGGGCACACGCTCACCGTCCGCGCCACCGACGGCACCGCAGCGGTGCAGACCGAGAACCGCACGCGGACGATCCCGGACGGTGCGAGCGGCTGGCACAGCGTCTTCGTCACCGTCCCCTGAGACCACCGGACCGACAGCCCCCGGGCCGTGTCCGGCATGAACCACCCATCGATGCGAACCATCTCTGCCAAGGAGAAAACGATCATGAACAGCATGCAGATCCGCCGTACCGGGATCGCCGTCGCCGCAGCCCTTCTGCTGCCCTTCTCGCTGGCCGCCTGCTCCGACTCGTCCGGCGACACCAAGGCCGCCCCGGCGGCGGCCGGCGACCCGGCCAGTGCCGGCGAGAGCACCCCCGCCGACGCGACGGCCACGGACCAGCCCTTCGGGCCGGCCTGTGCCGGCGTCCCCAAGGAGGGTGCGGGCTCCTTCGACGGCATGGCCAAGGACCCGGTCGCCACCGCCGCGTCCAACAACCCCGCCCTGTCCACTCTGGTCGCCGCGGTCAAGCGGGCGGGCCTCGTGGACACCCTGAACAACGCCAAGGACATCACGGTGTTCGCCCCGACCAACGACGCCTTCGCGAAGATCCCGAAGGCCGACCTCGACAAGGTCCTCGCCGACAAGGCCACCCTCACCAAGATCCTCACCTACCACGTCGTCGGCCAGAAGCTGACGCCCGAGCAGCTGGGGAACGGCTCCTTCGAGACCCTGCAGAAGGGCATGGTCACCACCAAGGGCTCCGGCGAGGCATACAAGGTCAACGGCACCGCCGGTGTGGTGTGCGGCAACGTGAAGACGGCCAACGCCAACGTGTACATCATCGACACCGTCCTGATGCCGAAGTAGCAGCAGGCGGCTGCCACGCGCGCGTGGCCCGGCGCCCCTTGGGAAGCAAGGGGCGCCGGGCCGACCGGAGTTCGGCGATCCGGGGTCGAAGCACCCCGGTTGGCCGAGGGGCGTCCCGGAACGGGACCATGTCGGGATGGATCACTTGTCATCCGCGCGACCGACAGCGGTGCGGCTCACGCGCTACACGAAGACCGAGCAGGCGGAAATCCTCGGTGAGGGTGCCGATCCGTTCGGTGTCGCCGACACCGGCTTGGCGTGGCTGCCCAAGAACGAGCACTACGGCATCAGGCTGGAAGGCCGGCTCGTGGCACATACGGGCCTGCTTCGGATACCGGTGTCGGTCGGCGGCACCGGGTTCGAGGCGGTGGGGGTCGGAGGGGTGGCCGTCGCAGCGGACGTACGTGGACGGGGACTCGCCCGCCTCGTCATGGCCGCGGCCCTCGACCACGCCCGGACGATGGGCCCCCGGCACGGCCTCCTCTTCTGCCGCCCGCCCCTCGTCCCCCTGTACCGGCGACTGGGCTGGCGGGTGCTGGACCGGGACGTCGGCGTGGAACAACACGAAGGTCCCGTGATCATGCCGCTCCGCACCATGTGGACGCCGCTGCACGACGGTGCGGACTGGCCGGCCGGAGCGGTACGCCTGCTCTCGTACCCCATGCGACCGGCCACCCCGACCGTCGACGCTGTGCGAACCGCAGCCCGGTCGGGCGGGGCGGGGCGCGGTCAGGAAACCGTTTGAGGGTCCAGGCGTTGTTGTTGAAGCCGGAGTTCGGGAAGGCCACGCAGCCACTGCTGTAGTACGAGGCGGTCTGGACCCAGCCGGCGGGGTAGTACGCGGAGCCGCAGGCCTGGACGACGGTGCCCACGGGCAGACCGGTGAGCTGCTTGATCTGCTTGATGTTCGGGGCGAAGTTCTGGGTGCCGCAGCTCGCGCTGTAGCCCCAGTTGACGTCGACGTAGCCGACGGGGGTGGCGGTGCTCGCGCAGGTCGTGGTGACATCGCCGGGGGCGGCCTGAGCGGGAGCAGCGGTGAGCGCGAACATGGCCGCTCCACCCGCCAAGGCCATGACGGTGGTACGTAAACGGGTCACAGTGGTCTCCTTCGATCCGAAAACTGCAATTCGGGAACGGCAGCCCATTCCTACGGCCTGGTCGAAGCCCGTGACAGCAGGTTTCCGGACGGGATGATCACGCCACCCGCCCGTCGCTCCCCCGCGGGTCCGGCTCCGGAGCCTGCCCCTACGGCAGGCCCGGGCCGCACCCGGGTAAGCAATTTCAGGCAGGCGCCGCGTCCGACAGCCGTCCGCCGGTCATCCATATCCGCGACATCGCATCGGCCAGGGCCGGGTAGCGGGCAGCCTCGCAGATCATTTCCGACAGCACGAGAATTCCGTGCGCGGTGCACTTCGGATCGCGGTTCCGGTGCAGCCAGGTCACCGCGTTGCCCAGTTGCCGGCGCCCCAGCGAGATCCCCAATCGCCGCACGGCGGCGGCCGTCTCCAGGTCGGATCGGCCTCCGCCGAACGGCAGGACTTCGGTTCGGCGGATTCCGGGTGGCGCGACGGAATCCCGCACGTGCCGGACGCACGCCTCCCGTGGGGCCTGACCGTTCTCGAGGGTGTTGCGGAATCCGACGATGCGCATGCCCCCGTTGTGCAGGCGGAGCTCGATGTAGAGGTCGATGGACAGGCCCCGGAGCTGGACGTGCAGAGGCAGGTAGGCCATTTCCCCCGGCTGCCGCGAGGCCCCGCCGAAGAATCCCTGAGCATCCTCCGCCCTCGACCGGATGGTCGCCGTCAAGAACTGGTACTCGTCCGCTGACGCGTGCGCCGGGGAAAACGACACGGGTTTCAGCATGGTCGGCCGTATCAAGGGAGGCCGCCGGAAATCCGCCTTACCCGAAGTAATCTGACCGCGATCGGTTCGATCCTGCCGTGTTCACGCATACGCATACACCGCCTTCGGAATTCTCCCCATCGCAGGGTTCTGATCGGTCCGATCCTTTGTAGTCGCCCTGGTGGCAGCCGGGCGAATAGTTGGCCCCTGATGCTAAGAAATCGGCACGTCGTCCCGGTCGCGCGAGTGCCGCGGCGCGCATGTGGGACACGTGGGCGAAGGGCCCGCCGGACGCGGGTGAAGGCGGCTACCCCTTGACGGGATCGGCTCCCGGCCGCTTGACGATCCGGTCGCCGACCGCGATCGACTTCCAGAGACCGCGGCCGATCCGGACCTTGATCGTTTCCCCGTGGACGAGGCGGATCTCGGCGAAGTGGTACATGTTCGAGCCGTCGAGCATGCCCCTGGACAGGTTGGCCACGACGCCTTCCCAGGAGTCGTCACGTCCGATTTTGTGTGAGTTCGACATGGTGTGGAGCCTACGGAGAGCCACAGCCCCTCCGACAGGGCCGCGCATCCCGTCTTGGGCCGTACAAATGTCATACGGGAACGTCTCCTGCGGGCAGGCCGCCGATGGTCTCGGCGAACCCGCCCGCGACACCGGCCTTCCGTCACGAGCGGGGAAATCCGTCAGCTGTCGGAGCGAAACGCCCCGTGGACGCGCAGGTCACCGTTGATCGCGACCAAGTCGTCCCGGGTGTGCATGATCCAACCGACGTCCCTGTTGCGGACGGACAGGTGCCCGTTGGCGTTCACCTTCCCGATGAACAGCGAGTCTCCCTGGACTCGCAGTTCGGCGTTGAGCGATATCCTGCCGTCGTTCGTGTGCAGGACCCAGGCACCCCCGTTGCGGACCGACAGGTGTCCGTCCGCGTTCACCTTTCCCTCGAACTGCGACTCCCCTCGGACGACGAGGCCGCCGTCGGCGTTCACGTCGCCCTCGGCGTCGAGGCGCCCGCGGACGATCAGCCGCGGTGGCCCGTCCTGCGTCTCCAGCACGTTGTCCACGGTCAGCCCTCCCTGGAGGGTGAGGCGTTCCTTGACCTGGGCCCGGCGAGCGGTCAGGTCGTTCAGGTCCGCCTTGTCGGCCGCGACGGTTCCCCACTGGCGGTCTCCGGCGCCCTGGAACACGTTCAACCCGGCGGCCGGGAACTCGATCCATCCGTCGGCGGCCGTACGGCCCTGCACCCACTTGGTGTTGATGCCGTTCAGGTCCGCCTTGTCCGCGGCGACGGTTCCCCACTCCTGCTTTCCGTCCTTGCGCACGTTCACCCCGGACTGCGGGAACTCGATCCATCCCTTGCCGGCGTCGCGGTCCCCCACCCACGGGGTGTTGATGCCGTTCACGCTGATCTTGTCGGCCGTGACCGTGCCCAGGTCGCCTCCCGGTCCGTGGCCGACCCTGATCCCGTCGGACGGGAACCGGATCCACCCGGCACCGGTGTCGCGGCCCCGCACCCACGTCGCGCTCACCGTGTCGGCCTCGGCCGTGGCGGCCGAGACGGTGCCCGGGGCCTGGGCGTCGTCCTGGAACTGCGCGCCCCGCGCGGTGAAGGTGATCCGGCCCCTGTCCGCCGTCCCCTCGACCCACGGGGCGTGCACGCCGCTCGTCGCCGTCACGCTCTCGAACTCGGGGCTGCGCAGGTGGACGGTGGTGGTGAGGAAGGACCGCGGCTGTTGCGAGCCCGGGGAGGTGGCCATGAGGGTGTACGTGGCGTCCCGCTTCGGCTCCCGGCCCGCCTTCGGCGACCATTCCCAGCCGGATGCCCCGTTCCTCGACGTGACGGTCTCCGCGGATCCGTCCGGACCCTGGATCCGGTACGTGAGGCTGTCGGGTCCGTCCCACCTGAGGACCACGTCCTTGCCCGCGGCCACCAGGGACTCCTTGGGCCGGAAGTTGCGCGGCACCCTGGACACCTGCTTCAGGAGGCTCAGCGTCACGGGGTTGCTCTGCACCCGCGCGCCGTTCGCCGCCCTCTCCGTCACGTGCAGCAGCACCAGTCCCGGCACCCCGGAGACCGGGAAGCCGTCCAGTACCAGGTCCAGCGAGCCGGCTTTCCGGAACAGCGTGTTGGGTCGGGCGGTCACGGTGAGGACGCCCGTGTCGCCGTCCCAGACGACGGCCGGTTCCTCCCCCTGCTTCGTCGCGGTGTTCTGTTCGACCCGCGCGTTGATCGTCTTGGGATGGAGCGTCAGATCACCGTCCGCCGGGCCGGCGGGCACCCGTACCTCGATCGAGTACCAGATCACCTCGTCCAGGGTCGGATTGGAGACGACGATGTGGACCGCTCCCTGGGACTCCTCCCCCGCCCCCGGCACCTGGAGCGGAGCCGGGTCGGTGAGGATTTCGTAGTTCAGAGAAGCCATCGCTGAAGACCCCCTGTTTCTGCATGCGGACGCTCGCCCCCCACGGACGCAGCCCCTTCAGCACAGCACTCTCCGTACGACCCGCGGTCCCGAACCGGCCCAAGCGGCGCAAATCAGACGCACACTGGCCGAATCGGGGATCCCTCACCTTTCCGATCTTTCCGGCGGACTGTCCGTGGGTCGGTACCGGCCGCCGGCTGGCTCGGGCGCCACGGGGGGTGTTCCATGGGGGTGTGGTCTCCTTGCGTATCGATGTGCACGCGCATCTGTGGACCGCGCGCTATCTCGACCGCCTCGAACGGCTCGGGAAGACGGACACGGCCACCCAGCGCGGAATCGGCGCCGATGCCACCGGCGCCGACTTGGAGCACCGTTTCGCGTTGATGGACCGGGCCGGAATCGATCTGCAGGTGCTCTCGGTGGCTCCGCAATGCCCCCACCTGGAGAAGGAGTCCGAGGCTTCGGCACTGGCCCGCGCCGCGAACGACATGTACGCGGAACTGGTGGACCGGCACCCGGGGCGCTTCCGTGCGTTCGCGGCGGTTCCGCTGCCCCACGTCGACGCGGCCCTCGACGAGACCGCCCGGGCCCTCGACGGGCTCGGCGCGGTCGGCGTCGGCGTGACCACGACCGTACTCGGCCGTACCCTCGCGGATCCGCTGCTGTGGCCCCTCTACGAGGAGCTCGACCGGCGCGGCGCCGTTCTGTACGTGCACCCGGCCGGTGAGGGCGCCGCCAGCCCCCTGATCACCCGGCACGGCATGACGTGGATGGTGGGGGCGCCGGTGGAGGACACCGTGGCGATGATGCACCTGGTCCTCGCGGGCATCCCCGCCCGCTATCCCCGGATGCGGGTGCTCGCCTCGCACCTGGGCGGAGTGCTGCCGCTCCTGCCGCCCCGCCTCGACGACCACCTGGCCTTCGAATCCCCCGACACGCCCGAACTGCCGTCCGTGGCCCTCCGCCGGCTCTGGTACGACACGGTCAGCCATGTGCACCCGCCGGCGCTGGCGGCCGCGGCCGCGACGTTCGGCGCGGACCGCCTCGTCCTCGGCACGGACTACCCCTACGAGGACGGAGAGCGCTTCCAGCAGGCCGTGGAGTACGTGGGCCGCTCGGGCCTGGCGCCGCTGGACGCGGCAGCCGTCCTCGACACCAATGCCGCCCGGCTGCTGGACCTGACCGGTCCGTGACGGGGCCGGGACCGTGACGGGCCCGGGAGTGACGGGGGCCGGGAGTGACGGGGCCGGGCACGTGAACCGGCCGGTGCCGGCGGCCCGCTCCGCCGCTCAGCCCACCGTCACCCGGGCGAGGGCCCAGGAGGTGTGGTCGAACGCCGAATTGGCGTTGGCGTCCTCGACGACCAGGTGCAGCAGCTTCACCCCGCGTACGTCGACGTCCACCTGCACGGGACCGCCCGCGCCGGTCAGTTTGCCGGTGGTGAACAGCACCTTGCCGTCCCCCCGCACCGAGGCCTTCGTCGCGCCGGCGGCGGACTGCTTCGTGGAGAAGTCGTCGATGCCGACGAGCGCGGTGAAGCGGTCCGCCGCTCCGCCGAGGTGGTAGACGATCTCGGAGGGCGCGTGGACGCCGAGGCCCTTGGCGTAGGTCACCGCGCCGAACGAGATCGGCGTGCCGTCCCCGGCCGCGCTGCGCCCGTTGGAGCGGTCGCGTTCCACCGGGCCCCATCCGTTGGTGGCCGAGACCCACGCGAGATCGCTCAGATACGCGTCGGCGACCGGGGCCGCCGGCACCGTGGAGACCCGCTGCGGGGCGGAGTAGCGCAGCGGCCCGGTCGGCGACTGCGCCGTACCGTCGACGGTCAGCGGCCACTGCGTGCCGGGGGTGGCCGTCGACGGCGGGATGACCCGCCAGGACGTGGTCAGCGTGGCTCCGGCGGCCAGCTGGTCCCGTCCGGCGGCGGTGGTCGCCTGGACCTGCCAGCCAGCCGGGGCGCGCAGTGCGAGGAGTGCACCGGTCCAGGGCTTGGCCGACCCGTTGGCGAGTGTGGCCGTCACCGTGAAGGCCTGACCGGGCACGGCCGGCCCGTGGATCTGCGTGCCGGCTCCGAAGGGCCGCCGGACGTACGTGTCCGCCCACGAGGAACGCATGAGGGCGACCAGGCCGTCGACCACGGACGGGTTGGCGGCGGCGACGTCGCGCCGCTCACCGGTGTCGGAGGCGAGGTCGTACAGCTCGACCTGCCACTGTGCGTCGGGCAGCGCGTGGTCCCTGACGGGGGCGAACCGCACGGCCTTCCAGTCGTCCTTGCGTACCGCCTCTGCGAGCCACGTGGCACGGCCGCCGTCCTCGGTGTTGGCGCGGCTGGTGACACCGCGTTCGTCCCGGTACCAGTACAGGTGGTTGTGGCGTGCTGCGCTCGGGCTTCCGGCGAGCAGCGGGGCGGCCGACAGCCCGTCGATGTCGGTGGGTGCGGGTGCGCCGCCGAGCTCCGCCAGGGTGGGCAGCACGTCGGTGAGCGAGGTGGGGCGGTCGGTGGTCCCCGCCCCGATCCGGCCCGGGGACCAGGCGATCAGCGGGACGCGGATGCCGCCCTCGTAGAGGTTGCGCTTGTAGCCGCGCAGCGGGCCGTTCGCGTCGAACAGGTCCGGGTTGACCCCGCCTTCCTCGTGGGGGCCGTTGTCGCTGGTGACGAGGACGACGGTGTTCTCGGCGATGCCCAGCGCGCGCAGCCGGTCGGTGACCTTTCCGACGAGGGTGTCGAAGTACGTGATCTGGGCGGCGTGCCCCTTGTTCTCCTGGGTCCAGGTACGGGAGGCGTAGGCGCCGACGTCCGGGATGTCGCTCGGCGCGTGCGGCACGGTCGGTGTGAGGAGGAGCAGGAAGGGCTCGGCGGCGTGGTCGCCGATGAAGTCCAGGGCGCGCTGCTCGATGAGTTGGGGGCTGTACGCGCCTTTCGCGCCGCCCGTGTTGGCGGCGATGGTCTCCTTCGCGCCGTTGTGCCACAGGTACCGCGGGTAGTACTCGTGCGCGTGACCGTGGTCGATGTATCCGTAGAACTCCTCGAAACCACGGGAGTTGGGGTGGCTGGGCTGGTCGCCCTCCTCCGGTCCGAAGCCCCATTTCCCGATCACGGCGGTCCGGTAGCCGCGGGCGCGCAGCACCTCGGCGAAGGTGGTGTCGCCGGCCTTCAGCGCACCGGGGGCGCCGTCGGGATTGGCCCGCACGGCGGAGTGCCCGGTGTGCAGGCCGGTCAGCAGCGAGCAGCGGGACGGCGCGCAGACGGCGGCGGTCGCGTAGGCGTCGGTGAACTTCAGGCCTTCGGCGGCGAGCCGGTCGATCCGCGGTGTGGTGATCAGCTTCTGGCCGTACGCGCCGAGGTCTCCGTAGCCGAGGTCGTCGGCGAGGATCACCACGAAGTTGGGAGTGGCCGTACCGGCGGTCGCGGTGGCGCCCGGGGCCGCCGGGGCCGCCGCGAGGGCCTCCGGCGCGGCAGGGAGCGCGGTGGCCAGGCCGAGGGTGGCCGCGGACCCGGCGATGAAGTGGCGGCGGGTGGGCATCAGGGGGCTCCTCGGCTGTCGCGAACGGAGTTCGATCATGCGGAGGAGCCGGCCCGATGGCCATGCACACGGCATGAAGAGCGTGTGACGGCCCGGCCGTGCTGGGGACCGCCTTGACCGAAGCGAGCAGTGCCACCGAAGCGGTACACCGCCGGTGGCGCGGCGCCCGCACGTCACTGTTCGCCGCCCCTCCGTTGTTGCCGCGGCATGGCAACCGTGTGGCGATCGTGCGGGGCGGCGGTCGCAAGGGCGCCACGGTGTCTAGGATCCCCGGCACGTGCCTCCGGTCTTCCGCGCAGGCTCTCCCCCTCTGCCAAGGAACGCGACCTGCCATGAGTGTTTCCGCCGCCCTGAGCGTGAGCGAGGCGTTCTCCCGCCGCCACGAGCTGACCGTCGTCGATGTCCGGACTCCGGCCGAGTTCGCGTCCGGCCATCTGCCGGACGCCCTCAACATCCCCCTCGACCGCATCGCCCCGGCGCTGCCGGAACTCCGGGAGGCCGCCGAGGACAGGCCCCTGCTGGTGGTGTGCGCCTCCGGCGCCCGGGCGGAGAACGCCGTCGCCACCCTGGCCTCCCACGGCATCGGCGCGTCGAGCCTCACCGGCGGCACCACCGCCTGGGCGGCCGAGGGACACGGGCTCGACCACCCTGAAGGCCGTGGTCGGGCCGTCTGGGCCATGGAGCGCCAGGTCCGGTTCACGGCGGGTTCCGTCGTACTCCTCGGCCTGGCCCTCGGTTTCCTCGTCCATCCGGCATTGCGGCTGCTGTCCGCGGGGATCGCGGCCGGCCTGGTCTACTCCGCCCTCAGCAACACCTGCGGCATGGCGGTCGTACTCGGCAGGCTCCCCTTCAACCAGCAGGGGAAGGCACCCCTGGAGAGTTCGTCCCCGTCGCCTCGCGCCTGACGATCCCCTCCGTCGGATGACGCGGAGCGCGCGGTCAGAGGACCTTGGAGAGGAAGGCGCGGGTGCGGGGGTGTTGCGGGTCGTCCAGGACGGCCGCGGGCGGCCCCTGCTCCACGACGGCACCGGCGTCCATGAACACGACGGTGTCGGCGACCTCGCGCGCGAAGCCGATCTCGTGCGTCACGACGATCATGGTGGTTCCGGATCGCGCCAGGTCCCTGATGACGTCCAGGACCTCGCCGACCAGCTCCGGGTCGAGGGCCGAGGTCGGCTCGTCGAAGAGGAGCACCTTCGGTTCGAGGGCGAGCGCGCGGGCGATGGCCACGCGCTGCTGCTGCCCTCCGGACAACTGCAGCGGGTAGGCGTCGGCCTTGTCGGAGAGGCCTACGCGCTCCAGCAGCCGGCGGGCCGTCGCCTCCGCCTCCCGCCGCGGGCGCCGCAGCACGGAGACCGGCGCCTCGACGAGGTTGTCCAGCACGGTGAGGTGCGGGAAGAGGTTGAAGTCCTGGAAGACGAAACCGATGCGCGTGCGCTGTCGCAGGACCTCCTTCTCCTTCAGCTCGTGCAGCTTGCCCCGGGAGCTGCGGTAGCCGATGAGATCGCCGTCGACGCTGATCCACCCGCGGTCGACCTTCTCCAGGTGGTTGATCGTGCGCAGGAGCGTCGACTTCCCCGAGCCGGAAGGGCCGAGGACCACCGTGACGTCACCGGCGCGGACCTCCAGGTCGACGCCGCGCAGCACTTCCAGCGTCCCGAAGCTCTTGTGGACGCCGCGCACCCGCACCATGGCATCGCCCACGGACCCGCCGCTCACGCGTGCTCGGCCGGGTTGATCCGCGACGTGTCGATCGCGGAGGCGGTGGTGCCCCACTTCTGCAGGATCCGCGCGTAGGTGCCGTTCTTGATCAGCTCGTTGACGGCGGCCTGGAGGGCGGGGGTGAGCGGGGAGCCCTTCTTGAACGCGAAGCCGACATCGAGGCGGTGGTACTCGCCGAGGAAGGCGGTCTGCGCCACGGGCTGCGCGGCCTGGTGGCGCAGTCCATTGATCGTCGACATGACGACCTCGATCCGGCCCTGCTGGAGGGCGGTGGTGACGGCTCCGGCCTCGGCGAAGACCTTCACCTCGTACGGCTTCTTGCCGGCGGCGGCGCAGACGCCCTTCTGCGCGGTGAGGGTCTTCTCGAACGTCGTGCCCGCGCCGGTGCCGATGGTCAGTCCGCACAGCTGGGTGAGGTCCGAGACCTGTGTGGTCAGGGTGGTGTTGCCCTTCTTGACCGCGAAACCCTGCCCGTCGTTGATGTACGTGACGAAGTCGATGGTCTTCAGCCGTTCGGTGGTGACGCCGAAGTTGCCCGTGCCGAAGTCGTACTTGCCGCTGCCCAGGGCCGGCAGGATCGTTTCGAAGGAGGCGTCCTGGCGCTCCAGCCGCACGCCGAGGACCTTGGCCACCGCGTCGGCGATGTCGATGTCCTGGCCGGCGGGCGGCTTGTCCTGCCCGTTCGGGAAGTAGGCCGAGGGCGGGGATCCGACGGAGCTGCCGACCCGCAGGGTGCCCGCCTTGCGGACCTCGGCGGGCAGCAGGGCGGCGATCGAGTCCACGGACCGCACGCCGGCGACGGGGTCGTCGGCCGGTGCGGAGTGCTCCTGGGCAACCGCACCGGCCGGGGCTCCGCCACCGGAGTCGCAGGCGGTCAGCGCCAGGAGGGGGAAGAGGGGCAGGAGGGCGAGGGAGGCGGCGGTGCGCAGGCGGGCGCGGATCCCGTTCCCTGGGCGGTTCACAGCGGGAGGGCCTTTCCGTTGCGGGGCATGGTGCCTGTGCGGGGTGTTCTCCCGAGGCCGGGCGACGTGCGTGCCGCGGGGTTCACCCGCGTACCGCCGTGAGGGGAGGGTGGGGCTCGATCGCCGCGTGCGCGGTGGCGCGCTCGCGCTCGGCATCGCGCTTCGCGATCTCCTCCCGGACGAGCGGGATCACGTACCGGCCGAAGTCGACGGCGTCGTCCAGCAGGCCGTAGCCGCGGGCCGAGAGGATGTCGACCCCGAGGTCGTGGTAGTCCAGAAGTGCCTGGGCGACCGTCTCCGGGGTGCCGACCAGGGCGTTGGAGTTGCCCGCACCGCCGGTGGCGGCGGCGGTCGGGGTCCACAGCGCCCGGTCGTAGCGCTCCCCCGCCTCGGCTATGGCGATCAGCCGCTGTGATCCGGTGTTCTGGGGCGCCGCGGCTTCCAGGACGCCGTTGCGGTGGTGTCGTACGAGGCCTGCCTGCCGCCGCTGCCTGATGGCGCCCACGGTGCGGTGGGCCTTCTCCCAGGCCAGTTCCTCGGTCGGGGCGATGATGGGGCGGAACGCGACCTGGATGCGCGGCACGTCGGTACGGCCCGCGGCCTTGGCGGCGGCCTTCACGGCCTCGATCTGCTCGGCGGTCTTCGCGAGGGGCTCGCCCCACAGGCAGTAGACGTCGGCCTCCGCGCCGCCGGCGGCGTACGCGGCGGGTGAGGAGCCGCCGAAGGAGACGTTCGGGCGCGGCTGCCGGACGGGGAAGACGTCGCTGACGAAGTCGTGGAAGCGGTAGTGCTCGCCCTCGTGGTCGAAGGGCTCACGGGTGGTCCAGATCTTCTTGACGATCCGGATGTATTCGCGGGTGCGGGCGTAGCGCTCGTCCTTGGTGAGGGTGTCGCCCTCACGGCCCTGTTCGTGGTCGTTGCCGCCGGTGATGAAGTGGACGGTCAGGCGGCCCTCGCTGATCTGGTCCAGGGTGGCGAAGGTCTTGGCCGCGTAGGTGGGGTACGAGACGTTGGGCCGGTGGGCGAGCAGGATCTGCAGGTGGTCCAGCCTGCTCGCGATGTACGCGGCCGCCGGGGCGGGGTCCGGCGATCCGGAGCCGTAGGCGAACAGCACGCGGTCCCAGCCGTGGTCCTCGTGCGCCCGGGCGAGACGGAGCGTGTACTCCTTGTCGAAGGCGGCTCCGGATCGCGCGGTGGTTTCGGAGCCGTTGTTGGTCGCGGCGATGCCGAGGAATTCCACGGGCATGTGGGTGGCCTTTCGGAACGGGCGGGCGGGCGGGTGAGGGACCCGACCTGCGGGCATGACTGAACAGCCCTTGCCGCAGAGGAAGATGACGGGACGACAGAGAGGCACACGAGGACGGTGGCGGCGTGACGACGCGGGGCGTCGGGAGAAACGGGGTGGCGGCAGCGCACGCCCGGGCTCACGGCAGCGTGCCTCGTACGGCTCGTTGCCTGTGCCCGGTGGTGGTGCGAAGGAGGTTCTCGGCCCGCGACGGGGTCACCGAGGGAGGGAAGGGCCGATCAGACAGCCCGCTGCCGCGTCAGGCGCAACACGCCGCGGACCACACCCGACCGAAGTCGATGTAGTCGCGCGAAACCAAGCGCTGATGGGCATTCATGCGACTACTTGAGCAGTACATGCCGCTCTTCGTCAAGCAAATGCCGGGATGGCCTCGGACGGCTCGCCCCGCACGGAGACCGGCCGGGCCGCGCATGGTTGACACGGCCGGGTCGCAGGCGCATACGATCGGCGGCGGAGCGGCTCCACCCGTCCGGGAGCCCCTTCGCCCGCGTTGAGGGACGCGGTGAGCGTGACGACACGAGTACCCGTTCCCGGCAGCACCGCATCCGCGCGCAACCTGTGCCGTACTTCCGCGCGCCGTGCCGTCGGGTCGTCATCCACGCCCGCGCCCCGCCACTGGAGAGCCTCCCCATGGCCACCCCGCCCGACATCTCGGACACCTCCGCCGCGTCCGACGCATCCGCCGTATCCGCCGTATCCGCCGCGTCCGACAGCACCGCCGGCGCCGCCCTGTCCGGGGCGGCCGCCGTGCCGGCGAAGCCCACAGGGGCGCTCGGAACCTCCGAGGGTGACCCGCCCCCGATCGTGCCGCGCCGGCACCTCGGCCGCAGGCTGTCCGCTGCCGCCGCTCTGCTGGTCTTCGCGATGGTGCTGGTCTCCCTCGTCCGCAACGAAGCCTTTCAATGGGACGTGGTGGGCCAGTACTTCACCACCACCGCCGTGCTCGACGGACTGCTGCTCACCCTGTGGCTGACCGGCGCGGTGATGACGCTCGGCTTCCTCTTCGGCACCGTGCTGGCCGTGATGCGCCTCTCCGCCAATCCGGTTCTGCGGACGCTGAGTTGGGGGTACGTGTGGATCTTCCGGTCCACGCCGTTGCTGGTTCAGCTGCTGTTCTGGTTCAACATCGGCGCCCTCTACCCCACGCTCGGCCTCGGCATCCCGTACGGCCCCCAGCTCTTCACCGTCAAGACGGTGAACCTGCTCGGCCCGACCCTCACGGCCGTCATCGGCCTGACCCTGCACGAATCCGCTTACGCCGCCGAGGTGGTGCGCGGAGGCATCCTCTCCGTGGACGCCGGCCAGACCGAGGCCGCGCAGGCGCTCGGCCTGAGCAGGCGCCGCACCCTGCGCCGGATCGTCGTACCCCAGGCGATGCGGTCGATCGTGCCGACCGCCGGGAACATGCTGATCGGCACGCTCAAGGGCACCAGCATCGTCAGCGTGCTCGCCGTGCACGATCTGCTGTACTCGGTACAGCTGGTCTACAACCAGAACTACCAGGTGATCCCGTTGCTGATGGTCGCCACCGTTTGGTACATCGCCACCACGACCGTCCTGAGCGCCGGCCAGTACTACGTCGAGCGGCACTTCGCACGCGGCACCTCCCGCAGCCTGCCGCCCTCGCCGCCTCAGCGACTGCGCATCCGGCTGGCCGCCCTGCGCGCCCGGCTGCATACGGTGACCGCCCCCGGCGGACGGTAGCCCCGCCACCGCGACGGCCCGGCGGCCCCTCCTCCCCGGGCTTCGTCCGAGGAGGAGGGGCCGCGCGAAGTCAGCTTCCGACGCCGCGGTCGGGGGCGCTCATGTCCCCCGTCGCGGGCGTGCCGTCGGCGAGCCCGTAGCGCAGGTAGACGGTGCCCTTCGGCCCGGCCGCCGGAGGTTCGAGGAGGGTCACGTTGGTGGGTACCGCGCCACCGTCGAACACCTTCTTGCCCACGCCGAGCAGGATCGGGTGCAGCCAGAGGTCGAGACGGTCGAAGAGCTTCTCGCGCAGGAGGCTCTGCACGAGGTTCAGGCTGCCCACGACCTTCACGTGCTCGTGCCGCTCGCGGATCTCGCGCACAGCGGCGGCGAGGTCCGGGCCGAGTTGCGTGGACCCGGCCCACGAGAGGTCGGGCCTGCCGCGCGAGGCCACGTACTTCGGGACGCTGTTGAAGAGGGTGGCGATCTCGCCGTCCTCGCTGCCCTTCTGGTGGGGCCAGAAGGCGGCGAAGATGTCGTACGTCCGCCGGCCGAGCAGGAGGGCGTCCGTGCCCTCGTACGCCGCAGCGACCTGCGCCCCACCGACCTCGTCGAGCAGGGGCGCCTGCCAGCCGCCGAACGGGAACCCCGCCGGGTCCTCGTCGGGGCCGCCGGGCGCCTGCCCGACCAGGTCGAGGGTCGCGAACATCTCGATGTGGATGAGGCCCATGGCTTCCTCCGGATGAGTCGGTTGTCTCCGTCAAGAGATAGACCCGCGGACGCCCCTGAACTCATCGACACGACGGGCCCGGCGCCGACCCGCCCGGGTCCTGTCCGGCGGATCATGTGACGAGTAGGCTGCGACGGTGGAACGCTTAAATGCAGATCCGGCCCAGGTGAATGACTACGACGGCTTCGCCGAGGCGTACTCGGCGGAGAACGAGAACAGCCTGGTGAACGCGTACTACGAGCGGCCCGCGATGTTGGCCATCGCCGGAGACGTGGCCGGCCGTCGGATCCTGGACGCCGGTTGCGGCTCGGGCCCCCTGTCCGCGGCACTTCGCAACCGCGGTGCGGTCGTCACCGGCATCGACGCCAGCGCCGGGATGCTGGCGTTGGCGAGACGGCGGCTGGGCAACGATGTCGCCCTGCAGGTGGTCGACCTGAGCGATCCTCTGCCGTTCGACGACGATGCGTTCGACGACGTGGTCGCGTCTCTGGTGCTGCACTACCTGGAGGACTGGGGGCCGACGCTGGCCGAGTTGCGGCGAGTAATCAGGCCCGGCGGCCGGCTGATCACGTCGGTGGACCACCCTTTCGTGGCCTATACGATCCAGGATCCCCGGCCTGACTACTCGGCGACCACCAGCTATACCTTCGACTGGACGTTCAACGGGGAGCCCGCCCCGATGAGGTTCTGGCGCAAGCCACTGCACGCGATGACCGATGCCTTCACCACCGCCGGCTTCCGTCTTGCCGCCATCAGCGAGCCGCAGCCCGACCCAGCCGCCCGTGAGCTGTTCCCCGACGACTTCCACGCCCTTTCGACCAAACCCTGCTTCCTCTTCTTCGCCCTCGAGGTACCGCCCCCGGCTGCGGGCCCGAGCGGCCGGCTTCCGCCGGACGGATCATTCGCGAAGCCGGAGTCCGATGGCGGATGCGGATAACGAGTTGCCGTGACCCTCGGCCGTCACGCGGTGGGATCCACATTCCACGCCGCAGGCAGATCGCTGCCGCAGAAGACGCAGACGAAGTCGTCCTCGCGCACGATGCTGTGTTCCTGGCAGTCGGGGCACCGCCGGAACACGACCTCGTGGGTGAAGCCGGAGGGCCGCCCGCGCTCAACGTGGTCCAGAGCACGGGCGACTTCCGACCAGGACGCGATGTCCGGGCAGTATCCGGTGGACTGATTGGTGACCTCGTTCACGACCCACTGATCTGCCTCGCAGGTGAAGCTGATCTCGCCGGCACTCAGAACCGTGTCTCCGCCGGCACAGGCCACGTGCTCGCTTCGTCGCGGCGCCAGTCGAAGCACACCGTCCATACCGACCACGAAGGTGAACGGTTCGGCCAGCTCCGCCGCCGATCGCTCAGCGATCCAGCTGTCGAAATCGGCCGCCGAGCCGATCCGGCACCCGCCGCCACCAGGCCGGACGGCAGTCTTCAGCTCGACCGGTCCGACATATGTGTAACTCCGCCCCCGCGCACTCACGTCAGCCAACCTAGAGTACTTCCGACACACCCCTGGGCCCGGTCCGCGATGACGTTCGATGCCCCGCCCCGCACCGCTGCCATCGACATACCGGCCACCTCGCTCATCCTGCGCTTGCGGAGGTCCGGAAGAGGAGTCGGGTTCGAGAGGCCGTGGGATGCCAGCAGGTTCATCCGGCCCGGATGACGTACGACCTGCCGTTCGGGGCGGCGTAGAGGACGACTTCCCTGGTGCGATGCAGGACAGCGAGGTAGTACATCGGCGCCGTAAGCCGCCGGGCGGCGGCGAACGGGGGTGAGGCGGCCTTCGAGGTCGATGATCCGACTGGTTCTCGTGCCCGCTAGCAGGGTGGCGAGCTCGGCTGTGTCTTCCACGCCGCCCACCAGGGCAAGCGCTTCGCCACCGAGGCCGCCCTCGCCGTCCTGGGCCCGGGATTCCACGACCTGGTGTACGCCCTGCTCCGGGAGGAATGGCCGGGCCGTGGCCACGCGGCCGCGACGTAGTGCAGTGCCCGCGTGGCGATGAGTCCCTGCTTCGTCACCGGTCTACCCTTCAGGCCCAGCACCTCGGAGGGAGCGGAGAAATGACCGACACGACGGCTGTCGATCTCGGACCGCAGGCCCGGCTCGTGGCCCGGCTCGCGAGGGACGTGCCCGACGCGGCGCTCGCCGACCGGACGCCGTGCCCCGAGTACACGGTCCGCGACCTGCTGGGCCACCTCTCGGGCCTCGCCGTCGCGTTCCGCGACGCCGCCCGCAAGGACCTGGGCCCCACGACGGACACGGCCCCGGGCGCCACCGCGCCCGCCTTGCCCGCCGGCTGGCGCGAGGAACTGCCCCGGGCCCTCACCGAACTGGCCGGGGCCTGGAGGGAACCGGCTGCCTGGACCGGCATGACCCGCGCCGGAGGCGTGGACCTCCCCAGCGAGATCGCGGGGGTGGTGGCCGCCGACGAACTGGTCGTCCACGGCTGGGACCTGGCCCGGGCCACCGGCCAGGAGTACACGCCCGACCACGCCGCCCTGCGCGTCTCGCACGCGTTCCTGTTGCAGGCCGCCGAGGACGAGGGCCGCGGCGGGGGCGCCTTCGGGGCGGTCGTGCCCGTACCGGACGACGCCCCGCTCATCGACCGGGCGGTCGGGCTGAGCGGGCGCGATCCCCACTGGACGGCGCCGCTTGCCTGACAGCACGGTTTCCGGCAGCCTCCCGCCGGGCTCGATCAGCCGGTGTCGAGGCCGCCGATCAGGCGGTTCAGGAACCGGTTGAAGGTGTCGTCGGGCGTAAGGGGGCGTCCGGGGGTGGAGAGGGCTTCGGCGAGTTCCGGGTGGTTGCCGTCCGTGGCGACCACCGCGAGGTAGCGGGCTTCCGCCGCGGCCCGGTCAGGGGACTGCGCCAGCGCGGCCTGCGCCGTCTCGTGAGCCACGTGCCCGGCCACGAATGCCGTGAGCTGGGCGAAGACCTCCAGCTTCGCCATCCCGTCCAGTCCGGCGGGCCGCAGGGCGGCGAGCGCGCGTTCCAGGAAGGCCAGGGTGTGTGGCCCGGGGACGCGGCGGGTGGTCAGGGCTGCGGGGAGCCAGGGGTGCCTCAGCATGTGGTCGCGCTGTAGGCGGGCGATGGCCTTCAGGTCCGCGCGCCAGTCGCCGGTGAGCGGGTACGCGGTCGGCAGTTCGGCGGTGACGTGGTCGACCATCAGGTTCAGCAGCGTCTCCTTGTCGGGGGCGTAGCTGTAGAGCGACATGACGCCGGCTCCGACCTCTGCGGCGACCTTCCGCATGGTGACCGCTTCGAGCCCCTCCGCGTCCGCCAGGGCCACGGCCGCCGCGGTGATCACCTCTCGGCTGTAGGCGGGCTTGCGCCCCCTGCGCGGCTGGTCGGAGCCCAGCCAGAGCTGCTGGGGATCGACTGCCGGGGCGCCGGCATTTCCTTCGCTGGGCACGGTCCACGCTCCTCTCCTTGATCGGCGTCCCTTGCGGACCCCAGTCAAGCATGAGCTATTCTCGTACAACGTACGGAAATCAAGAGGGGAAAATGACTACTCCCACGCGCGGTCCTGTGTCGAGGTCGATCTGGGCGCCACCGGCCGGGAAACCGCCGCTGGCGGCCCGGATGATGAGGGCGACGTGGCGCCGCCTCCCGGCCAGGCTGCACGAGGTCGGCTGGGAGCCCGGGCTGGTGGTGCCGGCCGCCGACGGCAGCCCGCTGATCACCGACCACTACTTCCCCCGCACCGAGGGCGACTTCCCCACCCTCCTGGTGCGCTCGCCGTACGGCCGGGGCTTTCCGTGGTCCCCCATGTACGGCTTGCTCTTCGCCGAACAGGGCTTTCACGTGGTCCTGCAGAGCTGCCGCGGAACCGGCGGGTCGGGAGGCACGTTCGACCTGTGGCGCAACGAGGCCGACGACGGTCTGGCCACGGTGTCCTGGCTGCGCGAACAGCCCTGGTTCAACGGAACCCTCGGGACCGTCGGCCCCAGCTACCTGGGCTACGTACAGTGGGCACTCGCCCTGGACCCGCCGCCGGAACTGAAGGCGATGGTGGTGCAGGTGGGCCTGCACGATCCCCACGCGCTGTTCCATTCGGGCGGCGCGCTGCACCTGGAGACGGCCCTCGCCGTCGGGCTGGGCATGACCTACCAGCACCGGGGCACGGGTCCGTTCCTGAAGGCGACGCTGCGCCTTCAGCGCCGGCTGCGCGAGGCCACCACCGCGAAACCACTGCGCGGTGCGTACGCCTCGGCCCTCGGGGGCGAGGTGCCCTGGCTGGACGAGGTGATGACGCACCCGGACGCCGACGACCCGTACTGGCGGGGCGCGTCCCAGGCGGAGTCCGCGCAGCGGCTCCGCGTGCCCACGAGCCTGATCACGGGATGGCACGACGTGCTGGCCGACCAGACCTTCGAGCAGTACGAGCGGCTGCGCGCGGCCGGCTGTGAAACCTCCCTGCTCGTCGGCCCCTGGACCCACACCTCCGCCCTGCAACAGGGATGGCCCGAGGTGTTCGCCGCGAGCCTCGCCTGGTTGCGCGCCCACCTGGGCTCCGATCCCTGCGACCCGCGTCCCGCAAGGGTGCGCGTGCACATCGGCGGCGAGAACGCCTGGCGAGACCTCGACGACTGGCCGCCGGCCGCGGACCCGGTCCCGTGGTTCCCCACCGGGCAGGGGCACCTCACCCGGCAGGCGCCCACGGACAGCGCGCCGCTGACCTCGTTCCGCTACGACCCGGACGACCCGACCCCCTCCCTCGGCGGCCGGCTCCTCTCCCGCACCGCCGGTCCGCGCGACAACGGAGCCCTCGAGGCCCGGGACGACGTACTGACGTTCACCGGTCCCCCGCTGACCGAGCCCGTGGACATCCTCGGGCCGGTCTCCGCACGGTTGAGCATCTCCACGGACACCGGTCACGCCGACGTCTTCACCCGCCTGTGCGACGTGGACGCACAGGGTCGCTCCGTCAACGTCTGCGACGGGCTGGGCCCCCTGCGGACGCACGGACAGGAGCCCTCGCAGGTCACCGTGCCGATGGGTCAGACCGCCCACCGCTTCGCCGTCGGCCACCGCATACGCTGGCAGATCAGCGCAGGCGCCCATCCGCGCTACGCCCGCAATCCCGGCAACGGGGAGTCGGCGGTGGACGCCACCACGTTCACACCGGTGCGCGTCACCGTCCACGCGGACTCGGCCTTGATGCTCTCGACGCAGGACCCCGGTCGCGAATCCGGCCCCGCGGGCGACGGGTGAGTCGCCGAACGGCCTCGGCGCCCGCCGGCCGACTCCGGGGCTACCGGTGGTCGGGGACGTACTTGTAGCCGACGCGGCGCACGGTGGAGATGCGGTCCCGGTGGGCGGGTCCGAGCTTGCGGCGCAGCCGGGCCACGTGGACATCGACCGTACGGCCGTCACCGATGTGCCCGTAGCCCCAGATGCCCGAGATGAGGGCATCACGCGTGTGAACCGTGTACGGGTGGGCCACGAGATGGGCCAGGAGGTCGAACTCCAGGTACGTGAGATCCAGTTCGTGCCCGTCGACCTCGACCAGCCGGCGCGCCCGGTCGACCCGGATCGCGTCGCCGGCCCGGACCGCGTCGCCGGTCCGGACGGGGTCGGACTGCGGGGCCGCCGCGGCCGGCTCCGACCCGGGAGCCTGGGGCAGTCCGAGCCCGAGGGGATGGACCTCCGGGCGGATGCCGTGCGCCTGCATCAGCGCGACCGGGTCGACGTTCGCCGGCAGGAACACGAGGTACCCGACGCGACCCCCTTCGGTCCCGCCGCCGGGGACGGCCGGGACGGCGAGCGGACGGTCGCCGACCAGCTGGAGGCGCGGGGCCGGGGAACGGCGGACGGGGGATGCGGGAAGTGCGGTGGTCATGATGAGCCCCTTCGGCTGCGCGGAGTGAATTACGGATGCCGGGTGTTCGGGCACGGCAGGGCAGGGGGTCTCCGTGACGGAATCGACCGGGAGGGTCGGCATGGCGCAGGCCGGACCGACCCGGACGGCCCAGAGGGCCGGGGTCACCTGAAAGGCGCGACGCACGGAGGAGGCGGCACCGGAACATCGGCGCGCATCGGGGAAATGCCCTGGCGTAAAGCCCTAGACGGGGCGGCAGACGGCGCTGGCCACGCGACGGAGGTCAACGTGCCTGCGGCGTACGAGCAACGGCTGCGACGGGGACATGGGCACATCCTGAGGTGCGCGGCGGATGCTCGTCAATACTTCCCTACTGTTCACATAGGAAATGACTGGAGGAACCGCGTGGAGATTTCCCGCTGCCAGGGGTGCGCGGAGGCTCAACTCCCCTGCTCCACAGCTTCCTTGCCGACGCGTCCGACCGCGGCTCCACCCGCCGGGCACTGACCTGCGACGTCTTTCATCCCGAGATCGAACTGTCCATCATCCGGTCACACCCTTGCCGGAAAGGTCACTTCGGGCGAGTATCCCTATCAATCCGATGGGAAAGGTGGGGATTCGACGCCCTGCCCGGTCGCCACCCAACAACGTTCCGGAGTAGCCCACATGACCACCGCCAGCCCCCGTGGCACCGCCGCCCGCCCAGCCCCCGCGCCGCACGGCGGCACCGGGGACTGCCGGTGACACCCACGCGCACGACAACCGGCCCGGTCGGACTCCGGTCCACCGACGAGCGGCACCGCGCGCTCCTGCGCACCGCCCGCGACGTGGCGGACGACCTCGCCGCGGACGCCATCGCCCGGGACCAGGCCGGCAAGCCGCCGACCGACGAGACGGCCCGGCTGCGCGAGGCCGGCCTGCCCGCGGCCCTCACTCCGCCCGGACCCGACCGGGGGGTGGACTGGCGCACCGGATGCGCCGTCATTCGGGAGATCTCCGCGGCGGACAGCTCCGTCGGCGACCTGCTCGCCCGTCACTACGTACACGCCTGGAGCGGGCGCTTCTATGCGGACCACGAGCTCGCCACCGCCCTCGAAGAAGAGTCGGTGCGCGAGCGCTGGCTGTGGACCGGGGCGGTCCGCACCCCCGCGCCCGACGAGGACGCCCTGGGACCGGACCTCACGCTGAGGCCCCGCCCCGCCGGCCACGTGCTGAACGGACGCCGGTCCGTGGACACGGCGGTGGCCGCCGCCGACCAGATCGTGGTGGACGCCGTCTGCGCCGCGACCGGCGACGTCCTGGTCGTACGGATCCCGTCCGGCGCGGGGGGCGTGAGCGTCGAACCCTCCCACGATCGCCTCGGGCAGCGGGTCGCCGGCGCGGGCCGGGTCGTCCTGGACCGGGTCGCCATCACGCCGGAGCAGGTGCTGGGCCGCCGACCGCACGACGAGGAGTCGACCCCACCCGTCACCGCACTCGCGGAACCGGCGCTGCGGCTCGCCCTGTGCCACGTCGGCCTCGGCATCGCCGAGGGCGCCCTCACCGAGGCACGCGACCTCAGCAGGGGCGGCCGCGCGCACCGGCTGCCCGGCGAGGACCCGGACCTCTTCCTGACGTACGGGGAACTCGCCTCCGCCGCCCAGACGGCCACCGCCGTGGTCGACCGGGCGACGGAGGTCATGGCGCGGGCCCTCGCCACGGGTGCGCACCTCGACGCCGAGGTGCCGGCGGGTGTGGCCGCCCTGGTCGCCACGGCCGAGGCCGTGATGTCGAAGGCCGCCCTGCACATCACCGCCCGGGTACTGGAACTCGCCGACGCTCCCGGTCTGGACCGGTTCTGGCGCAACGCCCGAGTCCTGACGGCCCACCGGCCGGTCGCGCACCGCCTGCGCTCTATCGGCGAGCACTACCTCAACGGCTCCCACCGCGCGGTGGCGGCGGCCTTCCACTGACCCGGGGCTCCCGCTCGGGACGCGGATCCACGAGCCGAGCCCCGAAGGCTGCCGGGTCAGCGCACCCGCCCGGCAGCCTGCGGCCACCCGTGGCCGACGTCGGCCTGATCCATGCCGGATAATGGCCCCATGCGGATCTCAGCCAGGGCGGACTACGCGGTACGTGCCGCACTGCAGCTTGCCGCGTCGCAGGACGACGGGCCGGTGAAGGCCGAGGCCATCGCCGACGCCCAGGACATCCCGCACAAGTTCCTCGAGGGCATCCTGAACGACATGCGCCGGGGCGGTCTCGTGCTCAGCCAGCGTGGCGGCAACGGCGGCTACCGTCTGGCCAAGCCCGCCGAGTCCATCACCATCGCGGACGTCATCCGCGTCGTGGACGGACCGCTCGTCTCGGTGCGCGGGGTCCGCCCGCCGGACCTGTCCTACACCGGCCCCGCCCAGTCGCTGCTTCCTCTGTGGATCGCGCTGCGGGCCAATGTGCGCGAGATCCTCGACGGTGTGACGCTCGCCGACGTCGCGTCCTCCGATCTGCCCTCAGGTGTCTCGGCACTGGCCGATCCCCCCGGGGCCTGGACCAATCCCTGACCCCTGCCCCACCTGCGGCTTCTCATATTACGAGATGACGACGTCCACGATGCGGTCAGCCTCTTGGGCCCGTTGTCCGGCTCTGCCAATATGCCTATCAACCAGGTGGGAAAACTAGGAATCAAGTGAGGTGGCCGTGCGAGAACTGCACCACGCAGGCCGGATGCTGCCTCTGGTCTCCCGCCGGCACATCGACCTCGTACGTACCTCCAGCGCCATCTGTCAGCCCGGCTGAAACCCTTCGCCGGACGGGCTCCGCGCGTACCTCCGTCGGCCGGGCGGGCCCCCCGGCCGACTGCACCGACCGTGCGCTTTCAAGAGCGGGCGTTCGACGTACGAGCTCGACGCCCGCACCGCGGGGCGTCCGAAACCCGCCCACTCCTCCGCCTGCGACCGAGTTCCCGCCGGCAACGGCCGGAGGCGGGTGCCGTGTGCGCCGATGGTCTCGGCGCGCCCCTGTCCGTACCCCTGTACCCCCCGCGCTTCCGTACTTCCGTACTTCCGTGAACACCATCCCGTGAAAGGACACCTCCGTGTCTGCCGCTAGACCGCTCACCATCCTGCGTGCCATCGCCGTCACTGCGACGCTCCCCGTGCTGCTCACCGCCTGCGGCTACGGTTCCGAGGCGAAGAAGGAAGACGAGAAGGCGAACGCCGCGGCCACGGGCGAGAAGAAGCTCTCCGCGTCCGAGGTCCGCATCGGGTACTTCCCGAACCTGACGCACGCCACCGCGCTG